>NZ_CALPDC010000068.1:0-9794 GCF_943193165.1 Weizmannia agrestimuris | reverse complement strand
AGCTCTCCAAAAGGACAATTTGCTCTTGGTCCGGCTCTCTTTTGTCTTTTTGAACCCTCCAAAAGGACAATTTGCTCTTGGTCCGGCTCTCTTTTGTCTTTTTGAGCTCTCCAAAAAGACAATTTGCTCCCGGTACGGCTTTCTGTCTGCAACAAAAAAAAGAGCCGGAACCGGCCCCTGTTATTCATCCAAAAACTGTTTGATGGCTTCTATATTTTTTTCTTTGTCCACTTCGAGTGCGGCGCCGACGCCCGGATAGCTGACATTGGTATAGGTGCCGGCAACCGGTACGGTCATTGTTTTTACCTTGAGGTTGCCTCCGACGGCGTCTTTGGCGAGTGCAAGAATGTTCATTTTGCTCATGTTGGTGGCAATATACGGCTGGATGGTTCCGAGCAGTTTCGGTGCTTTGGCGATACCGTTCACGCTGAAAACTTCGGATTGGAGCGCTTTAAGCACTTTTTGCTGGCGGGCAACCCGGCCAAAGTCGCCTTGTGCGTCATGTCTGAATCGTGCGTAGGCGAGCAATTGTTTCCCATGCATCAGCTGTTTTCCAGGATAAAGCGTCAAGCCGATGTTTTCCGACATTTTATGTTCCACGTTCATTTCAATGCCTTGAGGCGCCAGGGTATCGACAATTTTAACAAAGCCTTGGAAATCGACAAGTGCATAATATTGCACATCAATGTCAAAATTGGCTTTGAGTGTTTGACGCAGCAATTCAACACCCTTTTTTTGATTCTTCAGATTGCCAAGATAATAGGCTGTGTTTATTTTATAGTTTCTATACCCCGGGATTTCGGCATAAATGTCACGCATAATCGAAATGAGCTTCACCTGGTTATTCTTCGGGTCATATTGGGCAATCATGATGGTATCGGTTCTTGAATCTTCTTGCCCGCGCCGATCAATTCCGAGAAGGAGAATGTTTGTGCGGCCATTTGCATCCTTTTTACCGTTAAATTCCAGATTGTCCATATTTAAGGCATCATTCGGGTCTGTCTGATGAACGCCAGCGTAGTATTGATAGGCTGTGTAACCCGCGCCGGCGACGATGAGCAGTAAAAAGAGCATAAGGAACACTCTGCGCCAGCGGACTCTTGACCGTTTTTTCTTTTTTTTCGCTACTCTTGACTCCATAGAATCCCTCGTTTTAGTAGTCTGTCTTCATTATTATTATCTAAAAGCGGCAATTTGTCACGAAAATTTTGATGAAATTTTGTTATTTTTGTCGAGATCATAATTTGTGGGGAATTTCACATAACTTTCATGCAAAGTTAAGGCGTTTTTTATTTTCCAGCGGTATATTGATGTTTGTCATCAGGTAAGAGCTTTTGTTGGTTCGTCTGCTTTGTGCAGGCGGTTTTTTATGGCCGGAGAAGCAGAGGTTTTAAGCATTTTTTAAGTTTCGGCAGGTATCCTTTTCTTTGCAAGAGAGCTTACAACCTACTTTTTTCATATGCCCCTTTTTTAGGCCGCCGCCCTTGTGCAGGCGGTTTTTTTCTGGGCATAGTGGGCAAGCCTGCCTCTTTTCGGAATTTCGGCCTGTTAAGATTGTTTTAAGCTTCCTGCGTTATCCTTTTTCTTGTAATCAGGCAAGATGCAAACTAGGCTTGCTTTTTCATCCATGTTAACCCCCTTTTTCGCCGTCTGCTTTGTGCAGGCGGTTTTTTTGGTTAAGGATTTTGAACAATTATAGCAGCTAATCCCCTCTGTATCTTTGATTTAGTGGGAGTTAGCCGTTCTTGGGATCCGAACCGCACTGTTTCCATTCTTCCCTCATCTATGGAAAAAGCCCGGCCCCCTAAATAGAGGGTCAGGCTTTTTTTTTCTTGCGGTACATCGAGTAAGCGATATAAAGCACAATGATAACGATCGCGATAATGGTAACCGGCTTGACATAAGGAGCCGCGACGTCATCAATTTGTGCCCAGTTTGATGCGAGACGTTCACCGAGAAAGATAAACAGCACCGCCCACGGAATGGTCGCAAGCAGCGTGAAAAAAATGAACTTGAAATACGACATTTTGGCAATGCCGGCCGGGATCGAAATGGCCTGGCGGATGACCGGGATGAATCGGCCCGTAAAAATAACACCGGCGCCGTACTTGTTGAACCATTCTTCCGCGACATCGAGATGCCTTTCGTGAATCAGCAAATATTTGCCGTACTTTAGCAAGAACGGGCGCCCACCGTATGCACCGATCCAGTATAAAATCAGTTGGGCAATCAAAATGCCAAGTGTGCCCGCTGCAATGGCGCCGAAATAATTGATCTCTCCCCGGGAAATTAAATAGCCGGCATAGGCAAGGACAATCTCGCTCGGGATAATCTCAATCGCAAGCCCGATCGCAACACCGAAGTAACCCAGATCAGCGAGTGCTGTTAAAATTTGTGTGACAAAGTCTGAGAACATGTTTCCCCTCCAACATTTGCTTTCTTATCCATCATATCATACGGAAAATTTCCAGCAATAAAATATTTAAGCCAAGCCAGACGCCGCCGAATACGTAACCGCCCGCAATGTTGCTCGGGATTTCAAGGCCGAAATAAATATGGCTGACAGCTGCGAACAACAGAACAGCTAAAAGAAGTACATCCATAAACGTATGGACCCAAAACATCTCAGCGTGCCGGACAACGAGATATGTAAAATAGCCGTAAATGATCAGAATCATCATCGCCTGGTCGCTCGGAAATGAGAAGACAAAGTGGGAAAACGTCGGAATTTCCGTTTCCGACATCCGGTGGAACACTTCATGCAGCACATTTTGATACAGTTCCCCGCCGATTGTAACAAGCAGCATAATCAAAAATTCGTGCGTGCGATCTTTGCCTTTCCAAATGATCCAAAGAACCGTCAACACCATGACGAGAATGAGCGCCTGCCGCGAGCTGAGCGCCAGCATCCCTTTCATGACGCCTGCCCAATGGTGTTTGAACAAAAGCGATACGATTAAAGAGGTCACCTCGTTAAAGTCACTGAAATCTTCGCTGAAAAGGTTTTGAATCATTGTGATCATTAACACAATCAAAAACAATGTCACCAGCGTGGTGCCGATGATCACAAACTCGGCGCGGACCCGGCTGCGGAAAATCATGAAAACGCGCCGGAGCACCGCCATCATCGCCCAGAAAATCTGCTTATGGAAATAGCGGAACACATAATACGCGATGATTAAACCGGCGCTTACAATACCGCCTATGACGAGATATTTTTTGACCGCTTCGTGAAACTGCTCCCACTGCGGGCCAAGCAGCTTCCCGAGGGAAATAAACGTGCTTGTCCAAATCAAAGCGCCGGAATAGGCAAAAGTGGCAAATGACCGGAATGGCAGTTTCGTAATTCCGGAAAAATAGCCGGTGATGTGGCGGACACCTGGTATAAAATACGCGACGATAAGCAATTTATTCCCATATTTATTAAACCAGCGCGATGTTTTTTCAAGCTGGGACGGGCCGAGATGGATAAAATGGCCGTATTTATGTAAAAACGGGCCGCCGAGCCGCTGCCCGATAAAATAGGCCGTTGTCATGCCGACAGATGTACCGGTGGCGGCAATGAGAATGCTCAAGATCCAGTTGAGCTGCCCCTGGTGCACCATATAACCGGCATAGCTCATCAGCACTTCGCCTGGAAGCGGAACTGCAATCATTTCGAGCAAAAGTGCCAAAAGCAGCACAATATATCCATATTGATCGACGTATGATGTCACTGACATTTGTATCCCTCTCTTAAACGGCGTCAATAAAAACGACCGCTTTTGTTTGCATAAAGTTCACTCTTCTTACAGCCATTTTCGGGCATGAGGATGGGTTTGTCAAAAAGGTTAAAACTTGATATTTGTCAATTTTATGATAGGCACTTTGCAGGGAACCATCCAGGTTTAAAACCAGCTTCTTTCCCGGACCCAGCGTGTTCCCGCACCCGTTTTTCGTTAAGTTAAGAATCACGTTTTCTGCTTTCGGCTGCTGTATAAGTTGAACTAAACATTCCTACTTCTGTATGTGTAGCCATCGTAATTGATTTTAACGCGAAAAATTTAGGTTCATTTTATATATTCACCAGGCTTTGGGGAGTTTTTTACATGAGGCTTATTGTTTCGGTTTCCGTATTTTGCCAGGGAACATTCAAGATTCAGTATTTATTTTACCCGCTTTCGGCCATGATACTTCACCCGTCTCCGTATGGTTTTTACACCTGTAAATTTTATTTGAGATTTGGAAGGTTCACGACTTCCCTGTTGTGATGGTCCAGGGAAAATTTTACAGTTGTGGGTGAACGGGGATTAGAAGAGGGCGTGAATGATCAAGTCCATTTTAACGGATTTATGAAAGAAGTCTTCCATCCTCATGGCCAAAGAGCAGGTGGGAGATCATTTCAAGCGTTCGACTGACTGGATCGCAATGGTGACTACGCCCAATCACTGTCTGCCTTTAGGCTTGTGTGTCGGATTGTCTGTCTCCGCTGCGATTTGATTGCTGAAAATTTGAGAGCCATTTTTCCACGTTTCCATAAAACTTGTTCAGGGCATCTGCCGCTTTTTCACGGTTTTCTTTTGATTTGAAGTATTGGTAGCCGGCAAAGCCTACTGCTGTATAGAAAAGTAATTTTTTCACCTTAAAAACCTCCCTTTCTTTACTCCCTTTATTTTATATGAAAATTCAATGGATTGGAAGAACTTTACCCAGCCAGGACGCATCGGAGCATTTTCCTTTTCGCTTTTTTATTTGGGGGCAGCACCGTTTCACTGTGCATTTCCTCTCATTTTCATTTTTTCGTCTTTATTTGGGGATTTTTTAGGGCCATTTCTGTCACGGGTTTGCCAGCTTTTTCAGCGAAGCACAGCAGTTCCCCTGGACAGAGATTGTTAGCTAGTTACTTTTAGTAAGTTCACAATTCATGTATAATGGTTAAAAAGGGTTTTGTTGATATAGCCCCGGAATGCAGGGTTGATAAGAAAGGTGCGTTACAAAAATGGGAAACCAAAGTTTATGTCCGCGTTTCGAAAAGGCGTTTCAGCTATTGGGAAAACGCTGGGTTGGCGTGATTATCCGTGTCCTTTCTAATGGGCCGATGCGGTTTAACGAAATGGCGGAGCTTATCCCGCATATCAGCCAAAAGGTGCTTTCGGAGCGGCTGAAGGAGCTGGAAGACCAGGGCATCCTTGTACGGGGAGTGTACCCGGAAAGCCCTGTCCGGATCGAATACCGGTTGACAGAAAAAGGCGAGGCGATCAAGCCGGTCCTTGATGAAGTGCAAAATTGGGCAGACAAATGGGTTGATCTTGAAAGTGAATGATAAAAGGGGTTGCTTCCATTCTTTGGAGCAGCCCCCTTGTTTTTTAAGAAAAGAAAACACCAAGCAAAAGCGGAATCAGAATAATGAGCCCGAGGATAATCCAGCCTGCCGGGTGCGCAAAGTTAAGGGTCCAGCCGCTCCCGAACCTTTTTTCCACCCATAAGGAAGGATCGTTGCGATTGAAGTAAAAAACGCCGAGTTTCCAATACGCATCGTCATCATACTGGAAGCGGCCCTGAACGGCACCATTGCCTACGCGGATGCGGCTGCCGCCCTGCCCGGTGATAACCGAGAGCAAAACCGCCCCGGCCACAATCAACAGGACCGCGCCCATGCCTCCGTACGACAACCAGGCAATCGGGACCGGCACAATAAAGGAAAGCTGAATGGCAAAAAATAGTAAAATCATAAGCAAGCCTGTAATGATCATAAATGCTGACCATCTGCGCCGGAAACGGACATTTTGCTCGAGGGAGGCTTCCGGTCTTTCGGCATTGAGCTGCTGTTTGCTTCTTGCAATCATCGTATTCAGCCAAATGAACAGGATAAGCAAGAACAGCTGGACAGTTGGCAGTTCAAACACGGTCCGGTACGATTTTTCCACCCAGTCTGTCGGTGTACCGTTAAAATCATAATGCATGGCGATCCGGTCCGGAATCCGTCCGTAGCACAACCATGTCATCAGGAAAGTGGCTGCTGTCACGCTTGCATGGATCAGAAACCATGCGTTGGAAAAAATGAGTTTCTGGCTCCGGAATTTCGGGTCGACGATGATCGCCTGCTTTTTCCCAGTTGCCCAGTTCCGCGTCTTCTTGATTGCCTTCATTTTTCGGTGAAAATAAAGATAGATAAGAAAATTACCGGCAATGTCAACAAGGACTGCGAGAGCGAAACCAGTTTGAAGCAACTGGCTTGTGCTTACAGCTATGAACAGGGCGGCTGCCAGAAGGATGCTGAAGACAATAATGACTGCGGCGTATTGTTTCCTCAGTTTTTTCAGTTCAGGATCCAGGTAGGCTGCCTCTGGGATGGTGACCCCAAAACTTTCCGTTCTCCTTGTAATGTACGGTGTTATTGCCATCATGACGGCAACCAGACCGAAAAAGATCAATACCATTATGGTTTCCATTGTTCTCCCACCTTTTGAATGTCGTTATATAGCTTTTCACATATTTTTAAAAATTGCTTTTCGTCCAGGCCGCGACAGATCGCTTCACTGATGAGCGGGCGCAGTTTTCCCGTAAGGCTTTCAAGATACGGTTCATCGGCCGGGGGCATCTGTTCAGGCTGGATGACAACCCCTTTTTGCCGGTGGATCTGGATAAAGCCTTCCTGCTTCAAGATTTGGTAGGCTTTATTGACCGTGTGCATGTTGACACCGAGGTCGGATGCCATCGCCCTTACCGATGGAAGTGAATCGCCCGGTGCCAGCTCTTTTGACGCAATGCCTTCCATGATGCTGTTATGCAGCTGTTGGTAAATAGGGACATTCGATTCAAGGTCGATTTTCATGAGCATGAACATCATCTCTTTTATTTGGGTTATTTGTTATATATATTGTATAACAGTTAGCACAAAAAAGCAATGGGGATTTGATTTATTTTGCAACTTTGCGAATGAAAATCAGCAATCGCAAACATCTCTATCATGAGAAAAGCTGCGCAAAAAAAAGGAACCTCAGGACAGGTTCCCCTAGAGCAAATTTTCTGTTGTGTTCACAAGCTGTTTGGCAGCGGAACGGTCCGGGTCGAGGCGCTTTTCGAGCCGGCGCGCGAGAATCGAAAGCAAGTAGTTGACAACAAAATACATGAAAGCTGCCATGAGCAGAATCGGGATGATGTATTTTGATCCGCCTTCCCCGTTGTAAATCCCTTTTGCATTGTGTAACAGTTCCGGCAGCGCAATGATGATCGCAAGCGACGTATCTTTTAAAAGTGAGATGAACTGGCTCACAAGCGGCGGGATCATTTTTTTCAAAGCTTGCGGCAGAATGATGTACCACAAGGTTTGGGTATATTTCAAGCCGGATGAACGGGCAGCTTCGATCTGGCCTTTCGGGATGGCGTTCAGGCCGCCGCGCACAATTTCAGCAATCATCGCGGATTCGAACACCGTCAGCGCCGAAATGGCTGCTGCCGTGACGCTCATTTTCATGCCGACTTCAGGCAAGGCAAAATATGTAAAGAAAATAATCAAAATCAGTGGCAAGTTCCGGGTGATTTCGACAACAAGTGCCACGATTGGCGATAAAATTGGAATTTTGGCGTAACGCAAGATGCCGAGAATACAGCCGATGAGAAAACTCAACACGATTGCAACAAAAGCCACTTCCAATGTCACCGCAAAACCCTTCAGCAAATACGTCAGGTTTCCACTTGAATAAGCTCCGGCAAAATCCATCGCATTTCCCTCCTTTAAATATGATTCAACTGCTTCTGGCCAGCCGGCGTTCAAGATAGTTGACAAGCAGGCTGAGCGGGATCGTCAGAATGAGATAAAACATGCCGACGAAAATATACGTATCAAAAGTGATCCATGTTTTTTCATGAATGAGATCGGCGTAGTACATGAGGTCGAGTCCCGCAAAAACACCGAGGATCGAAGAGTTTTTGACCAGGTTCAGAAATTGGTTGCCGATCGGCGGAATGACGATTTTGATCGCCTGCGGAAGGACGACGTAACGCATCGCCTGGGTATACGTCAAACCGGTTGACCGTGCGGCTTCAAGCTGACCTTTGTCCACCGATTGAATGCCGGCACGTACGGCTTCCGCAATAAAAGCGGCGGTGTAAATGGAGAGCGCAATGGTGCCCGCGATAAAGCCGCTTAAATTAATATGAAAATAGCTGAGCCCGTTATAGAAAAAGAAACCGGTCAGGATTAACGGAATATTGCGGATGACTTCAACGTAGACTGCGCCGATAAAATTCAGCAGTTTCACAGGGGCCAGCCTGAACACGGCAATGAGGTTGCCGAGAATGAAGCTGGCGACAAGGCCGATGATGCTGATTTTAATCGTATTGACAAAACCTTTCATGTATAAGTCGATATTGTCGGTGAGGATGGAAAAATCAAGCACGCTGTTTCACTCCTTTGCGGTTTAATCAGGAGAAAGGGATGGGCGATTTTGCCCACCCCTTATCCTTATTCTTTGATCCATTTGTTTTTGATTTTGTCGTATTCCCCGCTGTCTTTCAGTTCTTTCAAAGCTTTGTTGACGGCTTTTACAAGTTTCGTATTGCCTTTTTTCATGGCAATGCCGTACGGTTCTTTCGTGAAAGTGCCACCTACAACCTGGTAGTTCGAGTCTTGGGCGGCCATGCCGTACAGAATCGAGTTGTCGGTTGTCAGTGCATCGCCTTTGCCGGATTTTAAAGCCGTGAATGCTTCTTGATAGTTTTCATACTCTAACACGGTTGTATCCGGAGCGGCTTTTCTGACGTTGTCACCAGATGTCGCACCTTTTACCGTCAAGACTTTTGTGCCTTTCGTCAAGTCTTTGACGCTCTTAATCTTGCTTCCTTTTTTCACAAGGAGCGACTGGCCGGCGTCAAAATAAACATCCGAGAAGTCGACCACTTTTTTACGATCCGGCGAAATCGTCATGGTAGCGACAACCATGTCAACATCGCCGTTTTGCAGCATTGGAATCCGGGTTTTCGATGTGACTTCTTTCAGTTCGACTTTGACTTTGTCACCGAAAATTTTCTTGGAAATCGCTTTGGCAATGTCTACATCAAAGCCTTCCACATTTCCGGTTTTAGGGTCTTTGTAGCCAAATAGATATGTATCATATTTGACTCCAACGACCAATTTCCCTCTGTCTTCGATTTTTTTGATCGGATCATCGCTTGCAGAACCGGATCCGCCTGTCGATTTTGATTTGCCGCAGCCTGCAACCAGTGCTGCTGCCAAAATGAAAACCAATCCTGCTGCTAACCATTTTTTGACCTTTCCCATTTGAATCCCCCTTTTTTATTTATGGTCACCGCGAAAGCAAGCGCTTTGCGGAAGTCCCCAATGATAAATGTTTTATGCTGGTACTGCTTTGAGTAGCACGGTATTCCCGCGGGCCGGCACCTACCATTCCTTGGCTTATGGCCATGATTGCGCACCATCCCCGGATATGAATGTATATGCAGATGCAAATGGTTTATGACTGCGACTGGAACCGGCTTTCCGGGCGATTGACGGCCACCTTACGTGTACCCGATAGCCGCGGATCGTTTGCTTTCGATTTTTGGCATCCTGCCCCGCGTGGTACAGGTTATTTGGCCACCATTCGTAACCGGCTTTCCGGCGATTGATGCCGCCATGTATGGACCTGATAACCGCATATGGTTTGCACCCGATTTTTAGCATCCTGCCCGGGCGTGATGCAGGATGTTTGGCCACCATTCGTAACCGGCTTTCCAGCGATTGATGCCGCCATGTATGGACCTGATAACCGCATATGGTTTGCACCCGATTTTTAGCATCCTGCCCGGGCGTG
>NZ_CALPDC010000067.1:0-9959 GCF_943193165.1 Weizmannia agrestimuris | reverse complement strand
GTGAAGAAAGGCCTTCGTTTTTCCGCGCTTCCTTAACGTAGACGAACTTTATGTGAAGGAAGGCCGTCATTTTTGCATGCTTCCTTAACATAGAAGGGCTCTATGTAAAGAAAGGGCTTCGTTTTTGCACGCTTTCTTAACGTAGATGCCCTCTATGTTAAGGAAGGGCCACGTTTTTGCACACTTCCTTAACGTAGACGAGCTCTATGTGAAGGAAGGCCGTCATTTTTCCGCGCTTCCTTAACATGGGGGCTTGCTAAATAAGCAAAATTCCTAAATTTGGCAAGGATGCTGACAGCTTTGGCAAAAATTTAATACAAGGGTTTTATAAAAAATCCAGGGAAAAGCTGAATCAACGTATAGAAAAGACAGAATCACGCATTTTCAAAAATGGCTTCTTCTAGAGCTTACTGACAAATTGGGTACAAACTCAGCATTGGATTCGTTCAACAAGCCCTATATAAAAAAGTGATCGAAAACAATCTCAGATATGATTGAAACAATTGACATCCGTGATTGCTGGCATGGCATGAAAAATGATTTTTTTTCACGATGGAAGCGGTATAATAAAAGTGGTGTTTTAGAAGGTGTTGTGCCGGGCAAAAAAAGAACATAAGGATGCGGAGGGATACGCCATGAAGAAAATTATAAACGACCCTGGAAAAGTTGTCGATGAGATGCTGGATGGATTTGTGTACGCCCATGAAGGAACAGTAGAACGATTGGAAGGGACAGGCGTCATTTATCGTACTTTCCGGGATGAAGGAAAAGTAGCGCTCATTAGCGGCGGCGGCAGCGGGCATGAACCGAGCCACGCCGGTTTTGTCGGGGAAGGGATGCTGTCTGCGGCGGTTTGCGGTGAAGTGTTTACCTCGCCGACGCCGGACCAGATTTTTGAAGCGATTAAAAAAGCCGACCAGGGAGCCGGTGTGTTCATGATTGTGAAAAATTATACAGGGGATGTCATGAATTTTGACATGGCCCAGGAATTAGCTGAAATGGAAGATATTCAGGTGGATAAGATCGTGGTTGACGATGACATCGCGGTAGAAGATAGCACGTATACAGCAGGAAAGCGCGGTGTTGCCGGCACCGTCCTTGTCCATAAAATTCTGGGCGCGGCAGCAGCAGAAGGGCAGACGCTTCAGGAAATCAAGGCGTTGGCTGAACGGCTTGTACCCAATGTGAAGACAATCGGCGTCGCGATTTCGCCGGCAACGGTTCCAGAAGTCGGAAAGCCGGGTTTTGTCCTTCAAGAAGATGAAATGGAATACGGTGTCGGCATTCACGGGGAACCGGGTTACCGGCGGGAAAAAATCAAGTCGTCAAAAGCGATCGCGGAAGAACTCGTTACCCGGCTGAAAAATGCGTTCAACTGGAAAGAAGGGGACCGGTTTGCGCTCCTTGTCAACGGGCTTGGGGCTACGCCGCTGATGGAACAGTATATTTTTACCAAGGATGTGCATGCCCTGCTTGACCGGGAAGGCCTTACCGTTCCGTTTAGAAAAGTGGGCAATTTGATGACGTCCATTGATATGGCCGGCCTTTCCCTCACGCTTGTAAAACTGGAAGATGAGGCGTGGCTTAAATTTTTAAAACGGCCGGTGTCCGTCCCGGCATGGGTGTAAAGGAGGAGGAAACATGTTAACAGCAGAAACAGCAACAGACTGGCTGCATCGTTTTGCAGAAAAAATCAATGAAAACAAAGCCTATTTGAGCGAACTGGACAGTGCGATCGGTGATGGCGACCACGGTTCGAACATGGCGCGCGGTGTGGCGGCTATGGAAGAAAAACTAGCAGCTGGCGGTTTTGCTACGGTCCAGGACGTCCTGAAAACAGCGGCGATGGCGTTGCTTGGAAAAGTCGGGGGTGCCTCGGGGCCGCTGTATGGATCGGCGCTGATTGCGATGGCAAAACAGGCAGGGGAAAATGAACAAGATGTTGCGGCAATTGTAAAAGCCGGGCTTGAAGGCATCCAAAAACGCGGGAAAGCGGAAAAAGGTGAGAAAACGATGGTCGATGTCTGGATGCCAGCCTGTGAAGCACTCGCGTCCGGATCGCTGACAAAAGAAACCATTCAATCTGCCGTGGAGGCGACAAAAGAGATGAAAGCGACAAAAGGGCGCGCATCTTATCTTGGCGAGCGTTCCATCGGCCATCTTGATCCAGGAGCGGTGTCGAGCAGCTATTTGTTTGAAGCTTTGTTGGAAGGCGGGATTCTGGATGAGTAAAAAACCAGTCGGTATTGTTATTGTTTCTCATATACCTGAAATCGCAGCCGGCCTTGCCACATTGTTAAAGGAAGCGGCCAAAGACGTTTCCATTACGTATGCGGGCGGGACCGATGACGGCGGTGTTGGCACGAGCTTTGACAAAATTAATGCCGCCATAGCTGAAAATAAAGCGGATGATCTGTTTGCTTTTTATGACCTCGGCAGCGCCAAAATGAATTTGGAAATGGCAATGGAAATGTCGGATAAGTACATCCGACTGATGGACACCGCCTTTGTCGAAAGTGCCTATACAGCTGCCGCGCTGATCCAGGCAGATGCAGAACTGGAAGAAATTTTAAAACAGCTGGAACCATTAAAGGTAAAATAAAAAATAGCCCGGGCCGGTATGAACGGTCCGGGCATTGCTTTTTTGTGGAAAAACATAGGAACTAGGCGGCTGCCCCAATGGCCATGAAACGTGGGGCAGCCTTCATCAAGTTTTCACGAAAAAACGGATGCCTTAAAAGCCTGTTCTAAAAAATGGCCATCAAGAAAAAAACGAACCTCGCACTGTATGCATGTCAGAGATTCACGAAAAACCGGCCACTTGTCTCCCATTTTAAAGTCTATTTTGCACGCCCACGCTGTATGGATGTCAGAGATTTACGAAAAAACCGGGCGCCACTTTCAATGTCATAATAAAGTTACTTCTTCCTCTACGCTTGCGGCAGCGGCAATGGACTGTTTTAAAATATCCAGGCCTTCCTGCAGCTGGTCGTCTGTAATGACAATGGGCATCAGAATGCGGATGACATTGCCGAAAATCCCGGCATCCAAAAGAAGCAGCCCCCGCTTGTTGGCTTCTTTCACAATCCGCTTTGTCAATGCTTTATCCGGTTCTTTTGTCGTTTTGTCTTTTACGACTTCAAATGCACACATGGCGCCAAGTCCGCGCACATCCCCGATAAAGGTAAACTCCTTCTGCCAGCTGCGGAACGTATCAAGCACATGTCTCCCGATTTTTTCCGCCCGTTCGTTTAATTTTTCAGATTCAATGATGTCCAGTACGGCAAGGGCGGCTGCGCATCCAAGCGGGCTTCCGGCATAAGTCCCGCCAAGTTCACCCGGATTTGCCGCATCCATTATGTCGCTCCGTCCGATTACCCCGCTTAACGGGACGCCTGCTGCAAGAGATTTCGAAATGGTCATCAAATCCGGCACAACATCAAAATGCTCAATGGCAAAATAGCGCCCGGTCCGACTGAATCCTGCCTGTATTTCGTCCGATACGAACAAAATGCCGTTTTCCTGGCAGAAGTCATAAACCGCTTTTACAAATTTTTTGCCTGGCACAATGAATCCGCCTTCTCCCTGTACTGGTTCCATGACCACAGCCGCAACCGTTTCAGCGGCAACATCGTTTTGAAAGAAATTCCGGAACTCTTGGATCATATAGTCTTCATATTCTTCATCGGTCAAATTGCCGGGTTTCCGGTAAGCATAAGGGTAAGGCGCCTTATAAACTTCAGAAGCGAACGGGCCGAATTCGTATTTATACGGCTTCACTTTGCTTGTCATCGACATCGTCATTAACGTTCTGCCGTGAAAGCCGCGGGTAAAGCTGATAATGGCCGGCCGCTTCGTATATTTGCGGGCAATTTTAACGGCATTTTCGACGGCTTCTGCCCCGCTGTTTAAAAGGATGACCTTTTTCTCCGCATTCCCCGGAGCGAGCGCTGCCAATTTTTCAGCCAGTTCAATATAAGGTTCATACATCATGACGTTAAAGCCGGTATGGATAAAACGTTCAAGCTGTTCTTTGACAGCTGCGACAACTTTCGGGTGGTTATGCCCGACATTCAGCGTGCCGATTGCGCCGGCAAAATCAATATACGTATTGCCGTCCACATCTGTAACAAGCGCGCCTTTTGCTTCTTTTGCAAAAGCCGGAATGCCGTTGCTGACACCGCGGGGAACAGCTTTTTCCCTTCTTTCCAGCAGTTCTTTCGAAAGCGGCCCCGGTAGAGAAGAGTATACATTTGCATTTGTCATTTTAACGCTTCCTTTTTATTAGTTGATGATATAGATGTAACCGATCTGTCATTATGGTGCCTTTTACAAGATTATGATATTACAAATATTGCAAAAAAACAAACGCATTTTAAGGAAAATTTATCGTTTTTTGATTCATCTTTTTGGATAGCGGGTAAACAGCGAATAAAACCGCCATGATCCCTCCTGATATACATAAGGCGGGCAATGCGATTCTTTGACAAAACCCCCTCCTGCATTTAAGATGGGGGTAACGGATTTGCATTGCAAATTTGAAGGAGAGACAAAAATGGAAGTTGCCATCCCGATAGATTTTGAGCAGATGAAAGAAGTCAAAACAGAGTTGACGCGGTTTATGATGTCGTATAAATTCGCGCTCCATGAAGTGATGACAAAAATTGATATTTTAAAAGAAGAATTTCAGTACGTCCATGACTATAATCCGATTGAGCATGTAAAATCACGCCTAAAGTCACCGGAAAGTATTCTGAATAAAGCGTACCGGAAAGGCTGTGCGTTATCGCTTGATTCAATCCGTGAAAACATCCGCGATATTGCCGGCATTCGGATTACATGTTCGTTTATTTCAGACATATATGAGATCAGCAAAATGATCCAGCAACAAAAAGATGTAAAGTTAATTGAGTGCAAGGATTACATTCAAAATCCGAAACCGAACGGCTACCAAAGCCTCCATATGATCATCAAAATTCCGGTTTTCATGTCGGACAGGTCGGAAGAAGTGTATGTTGAGATTCAGATCCGGACAATCGCCATGGACTTTTGGGCAAGCCTGGAGCATAAAATATACTATAAATACGATGAGGATGTGCCGCAACATTTGAAGGAAGAACTGAAAGAAGCAGCACTGCAGGCAGCACAACTCGATGTAAAAATGGAGAATATCCAAAAAGAAATGAAGGAAGTCAAAAAACGAAACAGTGAAAACAGCGTGCACCAACTGATTGTAGATACTGAAAAGCTTCGAATCCCTGAAGATTTTTTAAAAGCGGCCTTAAATGAAACGGATGGGAAGGGATCCATTTGATCATTAATTTGAACGAAATGCCGGGATTTGTCCGGTTTGAAATGGAGAAATTAGGGGAAATGATCGCCCCGAAACTGAAAAAAGCCAACCAGTATGCATTTTGGTCCAAACCGCTGATCTTTGTAGCAGCGCTCAATTTGTTTTTGTTGCTTCTCGTGATGCCGGCGGAGGACCGCTCGATTCCGCTCCTCCTTTTCTGTGCGGTTGCTGGGGCGTTCGGCATGGCGCTGTCGCAGGAAGCGCGCGTTTTGAGAAAAGAAATTACGAAGCTCAGTTTTTCCTATATGAAAAAACGGATTGAAAAAAGCAGTATTGTCCCGGACCCGGTGAAAAAACGCTATGCGGCACTGATTGGAAAGGAACCGACGAATATTTTTCTCCACTTTATCCACTTTTTGGAAGAAGAGCAAAACAGAAAAAAAGAGCTTTGGTAAAATCCGCACGGCCCGTTGATGGCGTGCGGATTCTTTGAATTTTTATGGACGGATGGGAAAATCCAACACTCCTGCGGCATTTTTACGCTCGTTTGTCTGGATGCGTGCGGATTTTTGCCCGCTCGATAGGCCGGGCGTTTCCATGCAAGTTTTTCTCGCCATGCGGCTTCTTGGTGAGAATAGCCGGGAAACGGGCGAAACCGAAACACTTTGCATGCTGCTAACAATATAGCGGGCTGCCCCTTTTTCATACATTAGCGCTTTCAAATTTTTAAAAGCACCCTAAAAAAGCTATTCTCTTTCCGGTTCGTGCCCGATTGTGATTAAGCGCGTCTCCACGTTGATGTCCAAATTCACATCGTATCCGCAGTTTGACACCTGAACGGATGCATCACGAACAGAGAAAGCAACCACCGTATCCAGTTCGCCATCCAGCACGGCAAAGGCATACTGGTCTTCCTGATTTGTGTACAAATGGTATGATTCGTGAATGACAACGGTCCATCGGTATGGCAGGAATAATGTTTTTGTGCCCATGTCTGTCTCTCCCTGAAAAAATGTAGTTACCTAAACTATATTCGTTCCCTGCCGCCGGAATTCCTGCTTTCGCTGCGGCCCATTTTGCAACATCTGCCTGTGGAAATCGGCGGCAAATTCGATTACAATAGGAATTATGCGAAAAACGCCAGAAAAGAGGGGTAGAATGGAAAAGAAATCCATTTTTGGATTGACGATAGATCAATTGACCGGCTGGATGCTTGAACACGGACAGAAAAAATTCCGCGCCCAACAAGTGTGGGAATGGTTGTACCAAAAAAGAGTGAAAAGCTTTGCAGAGATGACGAATGTCAATAAAGACTGCCTTGCGTTACTCGAAGAACATTTCCATATTCACACGTTAAAACAAGTGGTGAAACAGGAATCAAAGGACGGCACGGTAAAATTTTTGTTCCAGCTGAAGGACGGCAATTTAATTGAAACGGTTTTGATGCGCCAGCATTATGGTTTGTCGGTTTGCGTGACGACCCAGGTTGGCTGCAATATCGGCTGTTCCTTCTGTGCGAGCGGCCTGCTCCGCAAAAACCGCGATCTTGAAAGCGGGGAAATTGTCGAGCAGATTATGTACGTTCAAAAACATTTTGATGAAGCCGGAAAGGGCGAACGGGTCAGCCATGTTGTTGTCATGGGGATCGGAGAACCGTTCGATAACTTTGAGAATGTGGTGAACTTCCTTAAAATTATCAATGCGCCAAAGGGACTGGCGATCGGTGCGCGCCATATCACCGTTTCCACAAGCGGCCTTGCACCGAAAATTTATGCGTTCGCTGATCTTGACCTACAGGTGAATTTGGCCATTTCCCTGCATGCGCCGAATAATGAACTCCGGTCGCGCATCATGAAAATTAACCGCGCGTACCCACTTGAAAAACTGATGCCTGCCATCGATTATTATTTAGAAAAAACAAATCGCAGAATCACGTTCGAATATATTTTGCTGAAAGATGTCAACGACCATAAGGAAGAAGCGCTGCAGCTTGCAAAACTGCTGCAGGACAAGCGTCATCTTGCCTATGTCAATCTCATTCCGTACAACCCTGTTAATGAGCACGGTTATCAAAGAAGCGAAAAAGAATCGATTATGACATTTTACGATACGCTCAAAAAAAATGGCATCAACTGCGTTGTGCGCCAGGAACACGGCACGGATATCGATGCGGCATGCGGCCAGCTCCGCAGCAAACAGATCAAAAAAGCGAACAGAACGGCATAATAGAGCCCGCCCCGTATTTTGGATTTTATCCAAAGCGGGGCGGGCTTTTTACGTTTAAAAAAACGAACAAACAGGGTAGGTATAGGGTACAGCAATTATATGCTGAAAAAATATTTTAACAACATACGAAGAATACATGATAGGAAAGGAATGAGCGTAATGAGAGGAAAAGATGAGGGAGACGGGGGCAGGCGTGTTTCAGTCCGTCCCGAGGAAGCGGGAACAAGAAAAAAATCATTTTCCAAAAAAACTTTTCTACGTCTGATTACAATTATCTCTACGTTTGGCGGTTTACTATACGGCTATGATACTGGCGTTGTCAACGGGGCGCTGCCATTCATGTCAAGGGACGACCAGCTTGGTTTAACGCCGTTTACGCAAGGGCTTGTCACAAGCACCTTGCTTTTAGGGGCAGCATTCGGTGCCGTGTTCGGGGGGAGGCTTTCTGACCGGAAAGGGCGCCGGAAAACGATCTTAAGCGTCGCTTTTATTTTCGTCATCGCCACGCTTGGCTGTTCGATGGCGCCGAATGTGGCCGCCATGGTTACCTTCCGGATGATCTTGGGCCTTGCAGTTGGCGCGACAGCTGTCACAGTCCCGGCTTTTTTGGCAGAATTGTCGCCTGCCGAACACCGCGGGCGTATCGTTACACAAAATCAACTGATGATTGTCTCCGGCCAACTATTTGCCTATACGTTTAACGCGATACTGGCCAATACGTTCGGGGAAGCCGGAAACATTTGGAGATATATGTTGGCAATCGCAACATTGCCGGCTGTCATTTTATGGCTCGGGATGCTGATTGTGCCGGAAAGCCCGCGCTGGCTCGCCGCAAAAGGCAAATTTGGGAAAGCCCTCGATGTGTTGCGGAGAATACGCGAAGAAAAACGGGCACAAATGGAATTGAATGAGATTCGCCAGACAGTCGAAAAAGATGCCAAAATGAAAAAGGCAACCTTGAAAGATTTAAAACTTCCATTTGTCCGCCGCATCATTGTCATCGGTGTCGGCATCGCGATGATCCAGCAGCTGACCGGCGTGAACTCCATTATGTATTATGGGACGGAAATTTTAAAGAAATCCGGATTTTCGACAGGCGCAGCACTGATCGGAAATATTGCCAACGGTTTGATTTCCGTTCTCGCCACCCTTACAGGCATTGCACTTTTGGACAGGGCCGGCAGAAGAAAAATGCTGATTACCGGGCTTGCAGGGACAAGCACTGCGCTCCTTTTGATCGGGATTTTTTCGATCACGTTAAAAAACAGTGCGGCATTGCCATTTCTCGTTTTGGGCTTGACCGTCATGTTTCTCGCTTTCCAGCAGGGCGGCGTATCTCCTGTGACATGGCTCATGCAGTCGGAAATTTATCCGATCCATTTACGGGGGCTTGCGATGGGGATCTCGGTTTTCTGCCTGTTTATAACGAATTTCCTTGTCGGCCTGTTGTTCCCGGTATTGTTCCATGCAATCGGACTGTCGGCAACATTCTTCATTTTTACCGGGCTTGGCATCTTCTCCATCCTGTTTGTAAAAAAATTCGTCCCGGAAACGAAGGGTCGGTCGCTTGAAGAAATTGAGCAAAGTTTCCATGCGCGGAAGGAGCGTTACTTTGCACGCAGAAGAAAATCAACCTTTAACCGGAGCAACCAGCCGCAGCACTTGCATCACAGCGGCATGGACCGGTAAAAATTTTTCGAAAAGGGTCCGGCGCGGGCCCTTTTCGTTTGTCCATACATATAATAGAATAAGAAGTTTTTCCAAAAAGATGTGAAGTTTCCTGACGCCAAACAAGACAGTGTTTCAAAATAGGTGTATAATAGAAGTGAAAAATACAGATTTTACTGACTAAAGGAGGTGTTGTGAGATGTTCAACTGGCTGAAAAGAAAAAATTCAAAAGTGGTTACACTTGTTTCCCCGATAGCCGGCAATATGATTCCGTGCAAAGATACAGGCAAGCCGGGTAAAGGCATTGCCATCCAACCGCTTGAAGGAAGGGTGCATTCGCCCGCAGCAGGAAGAATTACGCACATTTCTCCGGAAAACAACGCCATCAGTATATTGACAGACCAGGGGCTTGAAATTACAATCCGCCTCAATACAGAAGAAGCCGCTATGGAAAGCGAAGAATTTGTGATCATGGTCAAAGAAGGCGATCACATTACCGCCGGAACTCCGCTCATGGAATTTTCCTTTCAATTGACAGATGCCAAAACAGAAAATCTTTACTCCTCTGTCTCCGTTGCCAATATGGATCAAGTCGAAAGCATGGAAGTCCCGCCGGCCCAGACAATCGGCCTCGATGACTGGGTAATGCGGGTAAAAATGAAATCAGGGAACCGGGAATAATCTTTTTTAACGGCTTTCCGAAAGAAGTCTCCCATCCTCAAGGAATGTGAAGGTGCGAATCGCACCAATGAGTAGGTGGGAGATGAATTT
>NZ_CALPDC010000066.1:0-10635 GCF_943193165.1 Weizmannia agrestimuris | reverse complement strand
TGATGATGTGATCATATTCTGTAAAAGCCGAAGAAGCTGCGAAAGAACATACCATAACATTCTCCCATTCATTGAGAAGAAATTGCGACTCAAAGTGAACCGAGAGAAGACGATGATCACACATATTAGAAACATCAAGTTCCTGAGTTATGGATTTTACCTTTATGAAGGAAAATGCAAATTCCGGGTACACCCGAAGGGTGTTCAAAAATTAAAGGAGAAAATTCGCAGAATCACAGGAAGAAGCAACGGATTAAGCGTAGAGGAAAGAAAGAAAAGGCTAAACGACACTGTCCGAGGATGGGTAAATTACTACAAGCTAGCGGATATGAAAAGTCTGGTAACCAGACTGGACCAATGGACACGAAGAAGAATGCGAATGGTAACTTGGAAAAGATGGAAGAGAGTACGCACAAGATTTTATTGGCTCAAGAAATTAGGGATCAATAAAAGAAAGGCGTGGGAATGGGCTAACACAAGAAAAGGCTACTGGAGAATCTCCGGCAGCCATATCTTAGCTAGAACCCTTACAAACGAACTCTTCCGAAGAGCAAGGTATATAAGTTTTCTGGATTACTATCTGTCTGTACGGTCGTAAACTTTAGAACCGCCGTGTACGGAACCGTACGCACGGTGGTGTGAGAGGTCGGCTAATCAAATAATGATTAGCCTCCTACTCGATTGCGCTCGTGCATAAACGCCCCCGTTTTTCAAAACAATATAGGGGAATGGGGGGAGTTTTGATTTATGAAGCATGTGCAAAAATGGTTCGGAGATATAGAACTGTCAAAAGATCTGCTGCTGCTGCTTGCGATCGGCGGGCTTTATTCTTTAAGCGTTTCTCTGTCCAATTCTTTCGTTAACATATATTTATGGAAGCAGACAGGGAAGTACATAGATCTGGCGGTATATAATTTATCGGTTGTTATCCTGCAGCCGCTCACTTTTATCATCGCGGGAAGATGGGCGAAAAAAGTGGACAGGGTCATGGTGTTCAGGATCGGGGTTGCCTTTTTGGCGCTGTTTTATTTAAGCGTGCTGTTTTCGCGGGGGCATGCCGGCGATTTTATCGTTTTGCTTGGCGGGCTGCTCGGGATCGGCTATGGCTTTTACTGGCTCGCCTATAACGTGCTGACGTTTGAAATTACGGAGCCCGAGACGAGGGATTTTTTTAACGGCTTTATGGGGGCATTCGGATCCATCGGCGGCATGGCCGGACCGTTTGCCGCCGGGCTGATCATTTCAGCGATCGGGAAAAGCGGTTATACGGTCGTTTTTGCGCTCTCCCTCATCCTGTTTGCTCTTGCCGTCGTCCTCAGTTTTTTTATTGCACCACGACCTGCACACGGCCGTTATTTGTTTAAGCAAATCGTAAAGGAACGGCATCGCAACCCGAATTGGAAACGGATTACAAGCGCCCATTTTGTTCAAGGTTTAAGGGATGGCACGTTTGTGTTTATGATTTCCGTTTTCGTGTTCCTTTCCACGGGGAGCGAGCTTTCTCTCGGCACGTTCGGGTTGATCAATTCCTGCCTGCAGTTTCTCGGGTACACGCTCGTTGCCCGTTATATAAAAATCAAACACCGCCAGCGCTCCATTTTTTTAGGCGGACTGCTTCTGTATGCGGCCGTGTTTTTGTTTATTTTTGAAGTCACCTATCCGAGAATGCTGCTTTATGCCGCAACGATTGCGATTGCTTACCCGCTTCTGCTTGTCCCATATAATTCGATGACATACGATGTGATCGGCAGGGCATGGAAAGCAGCGGAAGCACGGATTGAGTATGTTGTCGTGCTTGAAATATTTACCAATGCCGGCAGAGTCGCTTCGATTTTGCTTTTCATTGCAGCCGTCACTTTTTTCAACAGCCAGGTAAGCATCCGCGTGCTGATGCTTGTGATTGGGGCAGGGCATTTATGCATTTCGCTTTTTACAAGGAATATCCGGATTGGGGATATGTAAGGCCGCCGTTTCCAAAAATGGCGGTATTTTTTATAGCCATGTCCGCACTTTTTCGCTAAAATGAAATGTATAGCCGATGGCGAAGGGAGGAGCAGAAAAAGGTTGAAGAAAAAGAAGCGAAAAAGGCGGTCGCATATTCCATTTAGAATGAATATGCTGTTCTTTGCTGTTTTTGTGCTTTTTTCGGTCTTAGTCGTGCGTCTGGGCATCGTGCAGATTGTCTACGGCCAGGATTACAAAAAAGAACTTGAACAGACGGAAGACAAGACGATCCATACTTCTGTTCCAAGAGGAAGAATTCTTGACCGGAACTATAAAGTGATTGTGGGCAATAAAGCGCTGAAGGCGATCACATATACGAGAACCCAGGCGGATGACAACGGGAAAATGCTGAAAGTGGCAAGGAAACTCGGGGAAATCATCAAAGTGCCGGATGCGGATGTGAAACGGCTAACGGACCGGGATAAAAAAGACTTTTGGATCCTGACCCATCCGAAAGCGGCAAAACAGCTCGTTTCCAAAGCGGAACAGGCAAAGCTCGACAACGACAGCGACAAAATATACAAGTTGCAGCTGAATCGGATTACGAAACAGGATCTGGATTCACTGTCGCGGGATGATCTCAATGTGCTCGCGATCTACAGCAAAATGTCGGCCGGCTATGTGCTGTCCCCGCAAATTATCAAAAACACGGACGTGACGAATAAAGAGTATGCGACTGTGAGCGAGAATCTTTCAGCGCTGCCGGGCGTGGATATTACAACCGACTGGGAGCGGAACTATGTGTTCAAAGAGGCAAACAGCAACGATTCGGTTTTGGGGTCAATCCTTGGCGATGTGACAACCGAAAAAGAAGGCCTGCCTGCCGATAAGGAACAGTACTACACGGCCCGCGGATACAGCCGCAATGACCGCGTCGGGAAAAGTTACATTGAACAGCAGTATGAAGATGTCTTAAACGGCGAAAAAGAAAAAGTGGAAGCGAAGCAGGATAAAAAAGGAAATGTCATCTCTTCAAAAGTAATCAGCAAAGGGAAGCCGGGCAGCGACCTTGTTTTGTCTGTTGACATTGACCTGCAAAGAGAAGTTGAAAAAATTATTACCGATGAAATCAAAGCGGCCCGCGCAAGCAATCCGCTTGTTGACCGTGCCTTTGTCACCGTTATGAACCCGAATACCGGTGAAGTGCTGACAATGGCCGGCAAGCAGGTGGTCACAAAAAACGGGTCTGCGAAAATCAAGGACTTTGCACTTGGGAATATGACAACTGCTTATCCTTCGGGTTCTGCAGTGAAAGGTGCGACTGTTTTGACCGGGTATCAGACCGGGGCCATTTCGCCCGGGAGTGTATTTGTCGACCAGCCGCTCCATTTCGCCAGCACCCCTGTGAAAAAATCGTGGGTGACGTCTGGTTTTGGTGCGATTAACGACTTAAAGGCCCTGCAGGTTTCATCAAACGTATATATGTTCCGGACGGTCATGGCGATCGGCGGGCAGCACAATTATGTACCGAATGGCTCGCTTAATATTGACAAAATGAAAACGATCCGGACATTGCGCAAATATTTTGCCCAATTCGGGCTAGGTGTTAAAACCGGTATTGATCTTCCGGGTGAAGTCGGCGGCTATCAAACGGAAGTCCCGCCGAACAGCGGGAACGTGCTCGACTTTGGGATCGGGCAGTTTGACACGTATACTGCGCTTCAGCTCTGCCAGTATGTTTCCACGATTGCAAACGGCGGTTATCGCGTGCAGCCGCATATTGCGAAGGAAATCCGTGAACCGAGCCCGGACGGCAAGACACTCGGGCCTGTCGAAAAAGAAATCGGCACGACGGTCTTAAACCGTGTGGATATGAAGGAGTCATACATCAACCGCGTCAAACAAGGTTTTTATAACGTGGTGAACGTTCCCCACGGAACAGCTTACGGGCGGATTGATTCCAGTCTGAAAGTGGCAGGGAAAACCGGGACGGCACAGGCTGTTTATGGCGGTGAACTGGTGGAAAAATACGATGCGGCCGGAAGGGCACATCCTTCCATTTGGTCAGATGCATGGAATTCCACCTTTGTCGGTTATGCGCCTTACAATCACCCGGAAATTGCCATTTCGGTTGTTGTGCCATGGTCTTACATGGGAGGCGCATCCGACCCGCACACAAATTTAAAGATTGCGAACCGTGTGTTTAAAGCTTATTTTAACCTGAAGAAAAAAGAAGAAAGCCATGCTGCCAACACGGCCGTACCAACAGCCGAAAACGGGGCAGGCGGTTCGAACTAATGGCTGCGATCAAAAACGGATAACGGGGTTTCCCGCTATCCGTTTTCTATTCCATGGCACCCGTAATGATGCGCTTCACTTCGTTTACAGGGAGGGCGGACTGCCTTGCAATCTGTTCGAATGAAAGACCTTGCCGGAACAAAGCGAGCACCTGGTTTTTTACAATTTCATTGACCGGCATCCTTTCGCCGGACGAATCCGGAAGAAGCGGGTCGGCTCCAGGCGCCATGAATTCTTCTTCGAGCGTCTGTAATCTTTTTTTGATCTGGTACGTTTCCTGGAAAAATTTTAAAGACAAATCTTCCAGTTCCTGTTCTACCAGATGCACGCGGTCCTGGCGGAAAAACGAAATAAGAAACAATACCACAGAAAGCGCCAGTAACACCATCAGCGTCATAACCATCCATTTCTCTCCTTTTTCATTGCAAAGTACTATTGTTAGTTATATCACGATTTTCCGGTGAAGTGTACCGCCTTTCTGGCAAGAGGGGGCGAAATCGTGCAAGAAAAGGGGGAGCGGCGGACTTGCCCCCATTCAAGTGAAAATTTCACCTATACCGGCAGCCGGCGGGAAGAACGGTTTTGCCCGAAAAAACATACTGGCAATCGTCTGTGAAAAATGCTATGATAGATAAGTCGTATGCACGATCGATTGAGAAAGATGGAGGGATGAAACATGCGTGTAAACATTACACTGGCTTGCACGGAATGCGGTGAGCGTAACTATATTACAACGAAAAATAAACGTACGACCCCGGACCGTATTGAATTGAAAAAATATTGCCCGCGGGACAAACGTGCAACCGTACATCGCGAAACAAAGTAAACAGCAGGCGTTTTCCTGCTGTTTTTTCTTTTGCCGGGACTTACATATAAAATGAACTGAAGTTTTTACATTGAAACAAGGTCATCCATTTGCACAGATTTCTTTTTGCAGCCGGCAACAAAGTAGCGATGTTTCGCTCATTTTATATAGCGGATAATTTTTCTCCCGGCAGGAAAAATAGAAATGAGTTGCGGAAAATTTTTTTGGGGGGGAATCGCCATGAACAGATGGCTGAAGTGGATGGCGGTACTGCTTCTGTTTTCAGCAGCTTACCGGAACCGTTACCGGGTATTAAACACTGTATTGGGGTACGGCCCTGCGAGAAAATTGGCGGTCACGGCAGCAATGCGGATTCCAGGATTGCGGTCACGCGTCATGGGCCAGATTTTTCAATAACGGCGAAAAAGGGCGGGTGTAAAAGGCCAAACGCTTTACACTCCGCTCTTTTTTTCGATATAGTTAGGATAAAATGGATGGAAAAAGGCAGGGGAAATCGTGAACAGCAGGGCAGATGTTTTGTTTTGGGCAATCAGCCGCCATTTTGTCGTGGAAAATGAGTACCGGATCATGTTTTTGAGTGAAAACCGGGATGAAATGTGGCTTGCCAATCCAAAAAAGAAGAATTTGCCGCTTGTGCGCCTTTTGCGGTATGACATCGACTGGGGCAACTGGTTGTACCGCGACATCCGTGATTGTTGCGCACAGGCTGAAGATTTATGCAAACAAATAAGACGGCTTGCTCCGCGCGTACTCAATATTTATGTGAGTGCGTATGCGCCGGTTGACGATTATGAAATTTATTTGGATGAACCGATGCATATTAATGGCGGAAAAACGGAACTCCACAGCGTATTGATTGAAGGGGAGAATCCTGATCCCGGGATCAGCAAGCTGCGTCAGTTTACGGAAGGCCGGCTTGCGATTGCGCCCGAAACCATGGGTGGGGACCCCTATGCATTACAGCGGATGGTGTTCGCAGCCGAGGCGCAACGGGAAGAGGAGGAACGGCAGCTGTTTGATGCGGGCAGGCCGTTTTTTACATACGTCTTTCTGGCCGTACAGATTGCCGTGTTTATTATCATGTCGCTTACCGGCGGGACGCAGAATACGCAAAACCTGATTCGTTTCGGCGCCAAGTACAACCCGCTGATTATGGAAGGGCAATATTGGCGGCTGATTACGCCGGTTTTTATTCACATCGGGATCATGCACCTTTTTATGAATTCGCTCTCTTTATATTACATCGGGCCGCTTGTCGAACGGATTTACGGTAAGGCGCGTTTTGCCCTGATTTATTTGTTCGCCGGGTTTACAGGCTGCCTGGCCAGCTTCCTGTTTTCGCCAAGCCTTTCTGCCGGCGCAAGCGGTGCGATTTTTGGCTTGTTTGGCGCTTTGCTTTACATCGGGACGGCTTACCGCGATCTTTTTTTCCGGACAATGGGATCGAGTGTCATTACGCTCATCATCATTAATCTCGTTTTCGGCTTCTCCGTTTCCGGCATTGACAATTTCGGGCATCTTGGCGGGCTTTTCGGCGGTTTTCTCGCAGCATGCATCGTCCACTTTCCGAAACGGAAGCGCATCGGTGTACAGCTTCCGGCTCTTCTTCTTGCCGCTTTCCTCGTTTATATGGGCCTGCGCGGCGTCTAATAAAGTATGCCCCCCGTTTCGGTTCCGGCCCGCTTCTTTGGCGTGCAAGCGCGGGCCTTTCGGGGGACGAATTCTGCCGGGATAAAAAATTCCCTCTTTGAGACCGCGGGTTGTCACGGCCATTCTTCAAAAAATGCTCCGGGCATGGTTTCACAGCGCACTTCCATGCCGAGCGGCCAAATGATCCGGCAAATTGCCGCAATTTGATGCTTGTTAGAAGCTGCACAATCGATTATACTTTTCTTTGGAACAGATTTTTATCAAACGAAAGCTGGGTCGAAATGAGAACGCTTTATGATGTGCAGCAGCTTTTGAAAAAATTCGGCATTATTGTCTATATCGGGGACCGGCTTGCCGATCTCGAGCTGATGGAATTGGAACTGAGACAATTGTACCAGGCAAGGGTGCTGGAAAACCGCGAATACGAAACCGCCCTGTTGATCATCAGGCAGGAAAAACGGTTGGAAAAAGAGAAAAAAATTGAGGGTGAGCGAAATGGCTGAGAAATGGATCATTGGCATTGATTTGGGGGGCACCACCACAAAACTGGCATTTGTGAATGAAGCAGGCGATATTGTACACAGATGGGAGATCCCGACTGTGACGGCTAACCAGGGGGAAGCGATCCTTCCGAATATCGCAAAATCGATTGAGGACGAATTGGCCCGGGTAAAGCGGGAGAAAAAAGATATCACAGGGATCGGCCTCGGCGTACCGGGACCGGTTGATATGGAAGCCGGCGTGATCTATGAAACCGTCAATATCGGCTGGGCACAGCATTATCCGGCTGCCGGGACATTGCAAAAATGGACGGGGTTAAAAGTGGTGATCGATAATGATGCAAACGTTGCGGCACTCGGTGAAATGTGGAAGGGTGCCGGGAAAGGTTCCGGGGAAATGGTCTTCGTTACGCTTGGCACCGGTGTCGGCGGCGGCATCATTACAGGCGGCGACATCGTCCACGGTGTAAAAGGGGCGGCAGGCGAAATTGGCCATATTACCGTTATTCCGGAAGGCGGGGCAAAGTGTAACTGCGGGAAAACCGGCTGCCTTGAAACGGTCGCTTCTGCAACAGGTGTGGTCAGGACAGCCATGGCGAAACTGGCTGCATTTAGCAGCGCGTCTCCGTTAAAAGATTTGTATGCCCAAAGCGGCTCGGTAACCGCTAAAGATGTGTTTGATTTTGCGAAAGCGGGCGATGCCCTTTCCTGTGAAATTGTGGACGAAACGGCAAAATACCTCGGGCTTGCGCTGGCAAGTGTGGCAAATACGTTAAATCCGGAAAAAATCGTGTTAGGGGGCGGGGTGTCAAAAGCAGGCGAAACGCTCTTAAACCCAGTGCGCGCTTATTTTTTGAAATACGCGTTCAACACGGTCGGCAAATCGACAAAACTGGAACTTGCCACATTGGGAAACGATGCTGGCGTGCTCGGGGCAGCGTGGTTGGCGTTAAATAAAATATAAGGAAAGCTCCCTCTTTCATGATACGCGCTGATTTTGCCATACGAGAAACAGCGATATCTGAAAAGAGGAGTTTTTTTCCAGCCTCCGTACTACAAGGGCGGTATGGTCGTTTTGCGCAAGTCTTTATGCTGCAGAGAAAAAGAAATGGTTTTTTTGGACTGAATCATCTAGAGACGGGCAGCCTGTTGCAAACTTGTGTGCTAGCGCGCACTAAGCTTTAAGACAAATTGAATTACGGGAACTTGCTTCGGTTTTTGGTGATGCAAAGATGCAAAAAAGCGGCATGGCGCCGCTTTTTTAAGCATTAAGTAAAGGTCGGGTAGCCCGAATGGATGACGGTCATGATGGCAAACCAGCCGAAAAGGGCAAAAGAAATGATACCGAAAATAAATCCGAGGATATTTTTGTTTTTGGCCGCAGTAATGAAACCAATCAGTGACAGAATGGAGACGAGACTGAAAATAATGACTGTACCCATGACATCCCCCTTATAATGAAAAGGCATTCAATTATCTTTATTTTACAACCAGTCTGGTGATTTGTCGAGTAAATGAACAGGCATTTTTTGCGGATGAAAACATGATACAATAGGACAGGAGGGATACGAATGAAATGGAAACAATTGCCGGTCGGGCCCATTCAGACGAATTGCTATATCCTGTGGAACGAGGAAAAAGACTGTTTGATTTTTGACCCCGGGGCTGAATTTCACAGACTGCATGCTTTTATCGGGGAAAATGGGCTGAAACCGCACGCGGTGCTTTTAACGCATGCCCATTTTGACCATATTGGTGCTCTTGATGCAGTGCGGGATGCGTACAAGATCCCGGCCTATGTCCATCAAAAGGAAGAGATGTGGCTTGGGGATCCCGGGCAAAACGGGTCCTATTTTTTCGGGATGGGAGAAATCAGCGCGCGCGGGGCGGAAAAGCTGATCACCGGGGAAGACATATTGAAAATCGGCGCTTTTTCGCTTCACGTGCTGGAAACACCGGGCCATTCACCGGGCAGTGTTTCGTACTGGCTGCCTGAACACAACATTGTTTTTTCAGGGGACGCCCTTTTTTCCGGCAGCATCGGACGGACTGATCTACCGGGTGGGAATCACGGCGTTTTGCTGGAAAGCATTCATACAAAATTATTGGTTTTGCATCCGGACACGATCGTGCTCCCGGGACACGGGCCGCAGACAACGATCGGGGCGGAAAAAGACTCCAACCCGTTTTTGGAGGGATAAAAAAACCGGCATGCGCTGCCGGTTTTTTTAGTGCAAGAAAAAAGCAAGCAGATTTTAAGAGGAACAGGTTATTCGCCGAAGCCGGGTGTGAGTATAAACGTGGTGTAGTACGTAAAGCCGGCGAAGAAAATCGTTAAATATGCCCCAAAGATGTACATATACATGCGTTCGGACAGTTTCAAGTAGCTGACAAGCACAAAGAAACCGGTCTGGGCCAGAAACAATAAAGCGGTTTCTTTCATGCCGCCGAGAAAAAACATGACTGCCATTACACCAGTCCAGAAACCCAGTACGCGGTACATACGATCCAAATGAACCACCCCTTCTTTTTATGTCCATCAAGTTTTATTATAAAGGAATAAAGAAGGGGTGTAAACACAACCGGTGCTTAATTCGCAACTTTAGCAACTTTCACATGATAAATGCATTCGCTGCAATCATGGAGCATCGTTTCCTGCTGGTTGATGTCGAAATCGTCAAACAGCGCCTCAAACAACCCATGAATATAGGCGACATGCATCTCGCAAACATCCGCCGAGTGATGGATTAATTCCCGGAACGGACAGTTGTATACATGGTAATCGAGTTCGTTCTTCTCTGTTGTTTCCAGCGTTTCGATGCAATATCCGTCCACGGTGGACACGCTTGCGAGCACAGATAATTTTTCGTTAAATGTCAGCTGGTCTTTTGTTTTATTCATGTTTTTTAAGATGTTTTCGATGATCCGTTTTCCGTACTCCCGGCCGATATCTTTCAAAAGGCCTGCATCTGCCAGTTTCATTTTGTTGATTGCTTCAAGCAAAATGTTGGACAGCAATTTGTATTCACGGTGCGGGAAGGAGAGTTCTACCACTTGTTCAGAGCTTTTATACAGCCTTGCCGGGCGCCCGCCTTTCCCGGTTTTGTTCAGTTCAGATGAAATCACCTTAACATCTTCGAGCTTGGACAAATGGAGCCTTGCCACATTCGGATGAATATGAAATTCATTGGCCACTTCCTGGACGGATACTTCGCTCCGTTTCTTCAGTACAAATTGGTAAATCGAGTAGCGGGTCGGGTCAGAAAGGGCATTGATCACTTTTAATGTTGGTTCCATATGAAACACCTCTATATTTTTTATCCTATTTATATTATAAATGACTCAACTTTCGCAGACTGAAACAGGTAGGTATACCTTGATATAATTCGGCAGACCCGCAATCCATTGTTGTAGTTG
>NZ_CALPDC010000065.1:0-11568 GCF_943193165.1 Weizmannia agrestimuris | reverse complement strand
AAAACCAAGGCAAATAACACACAACAGGAGGAATTCATGAAAAGAATGTCGAATTGAAAAGAACTTTATCGAAAATTTCTCAAAAATAAGAAGATATCATCCCACCAAAATGTTTAAATATAGTTCATTCAAAAATTAAAATGAATTTTATTTAAGACGTGCGAAATGTGGGTTGGAAAGAGTGCTGACAGCATTAATATAAAACCAGCAGGACTACGGGCGCCCTGCTGGTTTCTGTTAGTTTTTATTGACCGAAGCATCATAGATCGATTTTACTGCTTTATCCAAAGCGGCGTTGAATTCTTCATCTGTCTGTTTGGCGTTGAGTTCTCCGGTTAAAGCACGCGAAAAGCTTGCGATGATGCCGTCGTTTTCTTTCAGCTTTTGATTGGCTTCATCGCGGGAATAGCCGCCGGAAAGAGCAACAACGCGGACAACGCGCGGGTGCTCAACCAATTCCTTGTAGACGTTTGGCACTGTCGGAATGGTGAGCTTCAGCATCACATTATCATTTTCCGACAATTGGTTCAGATGGTTGAGCAGTTCTGTCTTCAACAATTCCTCGCATTTTTCTTTGTCTGCACTATGGATATCTACTTCCGGTTCAATAATCGGAACGAGGCCTGCCGCGAGGATTTGCTTTGCCAATTCAAACTGTTGGTCAACCACAGCTTTAATGCCTTCCGGGTTGGCTTCCTTAATGACAGAGCGCATTTTTGTCCCGAAAATATGGTGTTCATTTGCACGCCGAAGTGTGGCATCAAGATCCGGGATCGGCTTCATCAGTTGAACACCGTTTTCAAGATTTGCAAGCCCTTTGTCCACTTTTAAAAATGGGACAACGCCTTTTTTCTCAGCCAGGTATTCCGCAGTGTACAAGCCTTCAATCTGGCGGTCCATCGTTTGTTCGAATAAAATGGCGCCGAGGATGTATTTGCCGTCAAAAGCTGGCGAAGTGATGATTCTTGTCCGCATTTGGTGGATAAGATCAAACATTTCGTCTTCGTTTGAATAGGCATCTTCTGGCACGCCGTAGTTTGCCAATGCTTTCGGTGTGCTGCCGCCGCTTTGGTCGAGCGCCGCAATAAAACCTTTTCCATTTTTAACTTTGTCGAACTGCTGTTGGTTCATCCTGATCTCTCCTTATAAGGTTTTTTTAAGGGATTCTTTTTCTTCATATCCCAATGCATGAAAAAGAAACCTCTATGCATAAGCATAACACTACTGATTGGGAGAAAAAAATATATTGGACAAAATGGATGTATCAAATTTTTCTCGACAGGGTTTAGATGGCGGGTATTTCAAGACACTCTTTTTTCCATTTTTGGCTACCGTGCTTTGCTTGCTTTCCTGGATGGTGGGGTTAAAGGAATCTATGATGCTTGAAAACGGATTTGTAAAAACCGCTTTCCATGAAGCGAAAGATCTCGCCATCGACGTAGACGAACCACATCGATACACTGTTATATGGGTGTTTGTTTGCATCAACCATGAACTGAAAAAACGAAACTCCGAATACAAAGGAAGGACTGCTCCTTGTCAAACCGAAACGGCCCGTTATATTGGAAGTTTCGGTTGCCTTGGAGGACAAGCCTAGCATATAAAGTTCCGGGAGTTTTTACCATATCTCCAGCATTTTCCACCAAAGCCCACCGATCCCTCCCCAAATGATCAGATGGATGACCGAAACGCTAAAGCCGAGCAGCCACCATTTATCTTGCGGGACATAGCCCGAACCGAAGAAAACAGGCGCGGGTCCGCTGCCGTAATGGGTCAGGCAGCCGAACAGGTTCCCGATAAATCCTAAAAGCAGGGCGGCCAGCATCGGGGGCGCACCTGCTGCAATCGCTACGCCTAAAAATGCTGCGTACATGGCGCTAACGTGGGCGGTATTGCTGGCAAAGAAGTAATGCGAGTAAAAGAAGATGAGGGCTAAAGCAATCAGCGCCCAAATCCAAGGCAATCCATGGACAGCGGTGCCCATCAAATGGCTGAACCACGGGATCATGCCCAAACTGTTCAAAAAGGTTGCCATCATGACAAGTGATGCAAACCATACCAGTGTATCCCATGCGCCTTCTTCTTTTTTGACATCCTTCCACGTTAAAACCGATGTTAACAATAAAACGGAAAGTCCGATCAGTGCAGTTGTGGTGGCATCGATGCCGAGTTTTCCGCCAAAAATCCAGAGGGCCAAAATCAGTAAAAAAACCATGATCATGCTCCATTCTGATTTTTTTAATGGCCCCATTTCCTTTAATTTTTCCGTTGCTATTTCGGATGCTGCCGGTGTTTCCTTGATTTCCGGAGGATACACTTTATAAATAAAATAAGGGACAACGATTAAACTGGCGAGGCCGGGGACAATCGCAGCAAGCGCCCAATCCGTCCATGTGATTGTTACGCCAGCATTGTGCGCCAGTGTTGCTGCCAACGGATTCGCCGCCATTGCCGTCATGAACATTGCCGAAGTAATATTGACACCCTGGAAGGAGACCTGCATTAAAAAGGATCCGACCTTTTTCTCTGTCCCGTTTTCTGGATCTGAGCCAAATGTTCTGGACAGGGAGTGGGCAATTGGAAAAATGATGCCGCCTCCGCGGGCTGTGTTGCTCGGCATGGCCGGTGATAAAATCAAATCACTAACAAGTAACGAATACGACAATCCTAACGTTTTTCTGCCAAACAGTTTCACAAACATATACGCAATCCTGTTGCCAAGCCCCGTTTTTATAAAGCCTCGTGAAATAAAAAATGCAATCACGATCAGCCAAATCGTCGTGTTTTGAAACCCGCTCAACGCTTCCTCTAGTTTCAATGTTCCCGTCAGCACAACGGCTGTGATGGAGAGAATGGCAACACCGCCCATTGGCAGCGGTTTGATAATGAAGTCGACAATGGTTGCCACAAAAATGGCAAACAAGTGCCAGGCTTTTTCCTGCAAATCTACAGGGGAGGGAATAAACCAAATCACTGCCCCTATAGCCAGCGTTATACACAATGCGCGTAAATGGACCTCTCTATTCTTTCGTTGTGCTTCCATGCTGTTCATCCTTTGTTGATGAGGATTGACCCTAAGGGAAAGAAAAGCGTGCCTTCATGTTTTGGATGTGATGAAGGCGTCGGCTGTTCACTGATTAAATGGGATGGATTTCGGGATACCGGGGTTCCCACATCGCTTCTTTTACCGCATTTTCGATATTTTTCGGCCGGACTCTTGCTATCCCGTCATCGATCGCGGCTTGGACGACAGCCGAGGCAACGGCGAGTGAAACAGACCGGAGATCCTCAACTTGTGGCAAGAGTGGGGCACTTGCTTGTTCTGTATGGACCTGTCCTGCCACGGCTTCTGCAGCTTTCGCCAGCATATGGTCTGTGACCCGCTTCGCTTTTGAAATCATAACGCCAAGTCCGATGCCCGGAAAGATAAAAGAATTGTTGGCCTGCCCGATGACATAGGTTTGCCCGTTATACTGTACAGGCTCAAAGGGACTGCCGGTGGCGACTAGCGCTCTTCCTTCTGTCCATTTGATTAAGTCTTCCGGTACCGCTTCTGATTTTGAAGTCGGGTTTGAAAGCGGGAGAATGACTGGTTTTTCCACATGCTTTGCCATTTCTTTTACAATTTCTTCTGTAAAAGCGCCGCCGACGGTTGAGGAACCGATTAAAATGGTTGGCCGGACTTGGCGCACTGTTTCGAGAAAGTCAATGCCGCCGTTCTGATTTCGCGCCCATTCGCTGACTTCGCTTTCTTCCCGGGCAAAAGGTTTTTGAAAATCTTTCAAGCCTTCTGTCTGGTCCGTAAGCAATCCGGGACGGTCAATGCACCAGAATTGCCGGTTGGCTTTTTCCTGATCGGCGCCTTGTCTGACCATTGCATCGCGGATTTGTTCAGCGATGCCAATGCCGGCGGTCCCTGCACCAAAAATGACAATCCGGTGCTCCAGAAGCGGCACACCTGAAGCTTTTACAGCCGATAAAACGGCAGCAAGTAAGATTGCACCTGTCCCCTGAATATCATCATTAAAGGTACAGTAATCATTGCGGTATTTTTCGAGAATCGGGCGAGCATGCGGCTGGGCAAAATCTTCCCAGTGTAGCAAAGCGTCCGGGAATAACTTGTGCGCCGTTTGAACGTACTTTTCAATAAAGCGGTCGTATGTTTCGCCTCGTACCCTCGGATGGCGGCAGCCGATATAAAACGGATCTTTTAAAAGATCTTCGCGGTCCGTTCCGGTATCCAGAATGACAGGAATCACACGCATGGGGTTTATGCCAGCTGCAGCGGTGTAAACGGTAAGCTTTCCTTTGGCAATATCAATGCCACCGATCTTCAACCGCTCGTTTTCCGTTGGTGGCGCCGGACATAAAGAGAATTGCTTCAATTGCCTGCTTATCGGACGATAAATCCGGGAGCCCTTTTCCAACCCCTTCCCGCCGCGATTTTCCAAGGCGGGAAAGCAAATCTTTATAAACGCCTTCACCGGGTATCTGAATGCCTTTGCTGCCGTATCCGTTTTGAATGTTCGGGCCGAGGGTGGTCATTTTTTGAAAAACGTTCGGGTAGTCGCGCTCGACAATGACGAAGTTCGGCATCGTTTTTCCCGGCACCGCTTCGACTTCGCCTTTGCGCCAGTCTTTCACTTCTCCGAACGGCTGGCCGATTTCATTCGGTGTGTCTTTGCCGAGCGGCGTCATGACAAGGTCTTCGCACGCCGGCAAATGCTCTTTTGCGAGTTCCGAAAATGTTCTTCCGATCTCTTTAAACGCTTCCCAGTCGCTTTTCGATTCCCACGGCGGGGAGATCGCCGCGTTAAACGGGTGGACGAACGGGTGCATATCGGTGCTTGAGAGGTCAAATTTCTCATACCATGTGGCAGCCGGCAAAACAATATCCGAAAACAGGCCGGAACTGGTCATCCGAAAATCCATGCTGACAAACAAGTCGGCTTTTCCGCGCGGCGGCTCACCCTCTGTTTTAATCGTTTCCGGCTGCCACGAGTTGGCCGTATCGGTCATTACGGCATCGTCACCGCCAATAAAATGTTTGACGAAATATTCATGGCCTTTTCCACTGTCACCCAAAAGATTCGAGCGCCAGTTGAAAAATACCCTTGGAAAATTGCACGGATCATCTGGGTTTTCAATTGCCCATTCGAGTTTTTCCTGCTTTAACTGCTCCACCACATATTGGATGACTTCCTGGTCGTCTTTTGCGCCGTTTTCGCGGGCTTCTTTGACAAGGTCAAGCGAATTTTTTGTAAACTGCGGGAAAGAAGGGAGCCAGCCAAGCCTTGCTGCAAGGGCATTGACGTCTGCCGGATGCATGTTTTTAAAACGGCCGCCCCAGCCTTCCTGGTTGTCGTTGATGCGCGCTTCATACCGGTACTGGTCGGTTACAAAGTAGAAAAAGGATGTACCGTTTTGGAAGCGTTGCGGTTTTGTCCAGTCATTGGCAAAGGCGATTTGCTGCCAGCCTTCGAGCGGGCGCACTTTTTCCTGCCCGACATAATGGGCCCAGCCGCCGCCGTTTACGCCTTGTGATCCCGTCAGCATGACAAGGTTTAAAATGCAGCGGTAAATTTGGTCGCTATGGTACCAGTGATTGGTCCCGCCGCCCATGGCAATCATTGATTTTCCGTTTGTGCGGGCGGCATTGTCGGCAAACTCGCGCGCGACCTGGATGACGTGCGCTTTTTTCACGCCGGTAATGCTTTCCTGCCAGGCCGGGGTGTATGGTGCGTTTGCGTCATTGTAATCCGCCGCGAAATCGCCGGGCAGGCCGCGATCCACGCCGAGGTGCGAGCAGAAAAGATCAAACACAGTGGTAAACTTCACCGTCTGCCCGTCTTTTGTCTTTAACCGTTTAGCTGGCACCGCCCGCTTGATCGTGCCGCCTTCTTTATCAGCAAAGTAAGGGAACGTAACCATGACGGGTTCATCATAGTCATCGATAAAACTTAACTTCGGATCGATGGCACTGCCGTCGTCTTTTGTCAGCTCGAGATTCCATTTGCTGCTGCCGTCCCAGCGGAAGCCCTGGCTGCCGTTCGGAACTTGGGGGCTGTTTGTCGCCTTGTCCCAGACAAGCGTTTTCCATTCGCCGAGTTTTTCGCCGTCCGTGAGATCCGTTGCCCGCAGAAAACGGCCGGACCGGGCATCCCCGTTTTTTTCGTCAATTTCAACGAGAAAGGGGAGATCCGTATATTTTTTTGCGTAATCGGAAAAATATTGCGTTTCGCGGTCAATGTAAAATTCTTTTAAAATGACATGCGTCATCGCAAGGGCAAGCGCCCCGTCCGTGCCGGCGCGAGCAGGCAGCCAAATATCCGCAAATTTGTCGTATTCGGCGTAGTCCGGGCTGATGCCGACAATTTTTGTCCCATTATAGCGGGATTCCACCATAAAATGGGCATCCGGCGTCCGCGTTTGCGGCAGGTTTGTGCCCCAGATGATAAAGTATTTGGCATTATACCAGTCCGCGCTTTCCGGAACGTCCGTCTGTTCTCCCCAGATTTGCGGGGAAGCGGGCGGGAGGTCGGCGTACCAGTCGTAAAAGCTGAGGATCGTACCGCCGATCAAGGATAAAAACCGGGTGCCGGCCGCATAGCTGACCATCGACATCGCCGGGATCGGACTGAAGCCGGCGATCCGGTCGGGACCGTACGTTTTGATCGTGTAAATCGAGGCAGCACCGATGATTTCGCACGCTGTTTTCCAATCGGTGCGGACAAAACCACCTTTTCCTCTGGCTTTGACATACTGGGTGCGTTTTGCTTCATCTCCGGCAATGTTCGCCCACGCCGTGACAGGGTCATGGCCTTTTTCCTTTTCCGCCCGCCACAGTTCGATTAAGTCCTGGCGAATATAGGGGAATTTTACGCGGGTCGGGCTGTACGTATACCAGGAAAAACTCGCTCCCCGTGGGCACCCTCGCGGCTCGTATTCCGGGAAGTCGCTGCCGGTTGTCGGATAGTCGGTGTGCTGCGTCTCGGCTGTGATGATCCCGTCTTTCACGTAGATCCGCCAGCTGCAGGAACCGGTGCAGTTGATCCCGTGCGTGGAGCGGACAATGTTGTCGTAGCCGTAACGCCTGCGGTAATATTTTTCTGCATCACGCGAACGCGGGCTTTCTTCCGTCCAGCCGTCGTTGATCCGTTTTCCGCGTTTTAAATGTCGCAGCCGCTGAAGCAGCTTGTTGTCTTTATACATGGCCGTCATTTCCTTTCCCGAATGGATTGAAGCGTTCGCCCGTTAACCGGATACTGCCGGATTCGGCCCGGAGTTCTTCTGCCACAATTTCGAAGTCCGGGGCATTGGCGCTCGCCAGAATCAGCCGCTGCAGGGTATTCGGATCGTCCAATTGATAAATGGTTTCAATGAATGCCGGGGGGATATCGCCGAAACGCATGCGCATGATGGCGATCAAATCTTCGCGGTCCTGGATTAAATCTGCGTCTTCAAACTGGAACATGTTTTCACCTTTCCTTATCAGCTTTTCATCATTTTGTAGTAATCTGCAATCAGCACTTCTTTGCATGATTCCGCCGCTTGTTTGAAAAATTCCGCCACTTCCGGCGCTTTGTTTTCAATATCGGAGAAGGAGAAGCATTTTCTTGTTTCATGTTGAAAACGATCGCCGTAGCGTAACACCACTTCAATCCCGTTTTCCTTTTCGACGCCCGCCGGATCTGCGTCATACAGATGAATATGATGCAGTTCAAATGTCTGCATGAACGTATGGTAAAGTGGCGGGGAGACGGAAAACAGCGGTTTTTCCTGCTGTTCTTTCATGACTTCACCTCTTTAATGATGGGGGAGTACGCTTTCTTCTTCGTGATTATGTATTTCATCGATACAAATCAATGCATAAAATTGACGGACGGTTTGCCGGCCCAGCTTTTCCTGCTGCAAATCCTTTTTCACTGCCTGTGCCAGTTTCCGCATCAGATCATGGTCGCGGGCAAGGGCGGTGAGCTTATCTTTCATGTTTTCATTTTCGGCAAGCAGTTCCGGGTACAGGCCTTCCTCCTCTGCCTGGGCGTGCGCGAGCGTCCTTGTTTCCCAATGTTCAAGCAAAATCAAAGCGGTTTTCAGCGCCTCCGCGTGCATCTTTTTCCCGAGCAGCTGCGCAAGCAAATCCGTTAAATCGCGGGCTTCATTTAAAGCCGCTTCATGGATGGACGAATGGCTGTCGGCGCGCCTTAAAGATGGTCCTGACATGTTTTCGCTCCTTTATGTTGGATGTGGAATCGTTTCCCATATTCTAATGTTAAGATTGTCCCAATGACCTCGATAATAAACAAAAAAATGGAGAATAGGGCGGATTTTTGCAGGTTTAAAGAAAAACGAAAGTGATCACTCACTTTTTAATTGACAGTCAACTTTCATCATGGCAATATAATAAGTGAGTCATTACTCACTTTTCTAAAAAGAGGGAGGCCCAGGGATGGAAGCTGCGGTTGTGATGGAACATATAAGCAAGCAGTTCGGGAAAAAGCCTGTGTTAAACGATATCCGTTTGAAAATCGAAAAGGGCCGGATTTACGGTTTGATCGGGCCGTCGGGGGCAGGGAAAACCACTTTGGTCAAAATGATGGTCGGGATGGAAAAAACGGATGCCGGCACGGTCCATGTGCTGGGAGAAAAAATGCCGGATCTTGAAGTTTTACAGCATATCGGCTATATGGCGCAGTCAGATGCATTGTATATGCAGCTGACCGGGAAGGAAAACCTGAAATTTTTCGCATCGCTTTATAAAATGGGAAAAGCGGAACGGCATGAGCGGATTGCCTACGCGGCGGGCCTTGTCCATTTGCAGGATGACCTTAATAAAAAAGTGTCTGCCTATTCCGGCGGGATGAAACGGCGGCTGTCGCTTGCGATTGCGCTTATCCAGGATCCGGAATTGCTCATTCTGGACGAACCGACTGTCGGCATTGACCCGGAATTAAGGGCGAGTATCTGGGATGAACTGCTCCGCCTCAAAAATGAAGAAGGCAAAACGATGATCGTCACGACGCATGTGATGGACGAAGCGGAAAAATGCGATACGGTCGCCATGATCCGGGAAGGAAAAATTTTGGCGCACGGCTCACCGGGCGAGTTGAAAGCAATGTATGAAGCAGCCGACTTGAATGAAGTGTTTTTGAAAGCGGGGAGGGCCGTGCAATGAGGACAGCCGCACTCATCAAAAGAATTCTGTTGGAAATGCTGAGGGACAAACGCACATTGGCGCTGTTGTTTCTCGCGCCGCTATTGATTTTGACGCTCATGTACTTTTTCTTTAACGGCAGCTCAACCAGCCCGAAACTCGGGATCAGCCATGTGGACGCAAGCCTTGTAAAAGTGTTGGATAAAGCGGATATGAAAATCAAACACTATGAAACGGTAAAAGATCCGGAGCAAACCGTGCTGGATGGAAATCTTGACGGGCTGCTTGTGAAAAAAGGCGGAGCGTACGTCCTCACTTTGCAAAACAATGATCCGTCTACTGCCAAATCGCTGCAGATGAAAGTAAAGCAGGCAATCGCGGCGGAATCCGGGCAGCAGCTGGCCAAACAAATCGAAGCACAGGCAAAGACGCTCCAAGGCGTGCAGAAAATCATTGCCTTGCAAAATGAGGCACAGCATATATTGATGAAACAGGTTCCCACGCAGTCACCGGCCTTTGGGAAAGTGCAGCAGCTGGAAGAACAGGCGGAAAAAACGAAACAAGAGTTGCAGGCGCCGGTCAAAGTGGCCTTTTCTAAACCGGATGTATCGGCAAAATATGTATACGGCAGCAGCCATACAGTATTTTTTGATGTGCTGAGCCCAATTTTGGTTGGTTTCTTCGTTTTCTTTTTCGTATTTTTAATCTCCGGCATCGGACTTTTAAAAGAACGGACATCTGGCACGCTCGACCGCCTGATGGCAACACCGGTCAAGCGGGGCGAAATTGTGGCTGCTTATTTGGTGGGTTTCGGCATTTTTGCTGTCATCCAGACCGTGATTGTCGTGTTTTACGCGGTGAACGTGCTGGATATGGTGCTTGCCGGTTCACTCTGGAATGTCTTGCTCGTTAATTTGATGCTCGCGCTTGTGGCACTGTCTCTCGGGATTTTATTATCGTCTTTTGCGGCTTCAGAGTTTCAAATGGTACAGTTTATTCCGCTTGTTGTGGTGCCGCAGATCTTTTTCTCCGGCATCATTCCGTTAAAAGGGATGGCCGTCTGGCTGCAGGCACTTGCAAAAGTGATGCCAATTTATTACGGTGCCGATGCCTTAAAGCGGGTTATGTATGAAGGCATGGGCCTTGGGGATGTATGGAAAGACTTAACGGCACTTGTTGTTTTTGCAGTGATTTTTATTCTGCTTAATATTGTCGCATTACGGCGTTACCGTGCGCTGTAAGGGGGGAGAAAATTTGCTAAAATATAATCTTCTGGAAGCAATGAAGGAACAAACGAAGACGGACGTAAAGCTGACGGATAAAAAACAAAAAATCATGGAGGCAGCAATTTCTCTGTTCGCAGAGAAAGGATATGGCAATACGCCGACAAGCGAAATCGCAAAAGCGGCCGGCGTTGCAGAAGGGACGATTTTTCGGCACTTCGGCACGAAAGACCATTTGCTCGTTTCGCTGATCGTCCCGTTTTTAAAAGATTCGATTCCTTTGATGGCGGAAGAGCTTTTTCAAAAACTGCTGTCAAACCATGACCTCCGTTTTGAGGACTTTTTGCGGAACCTGCTCCGGGACCGACTTCTTTTTTTAAAACAGAACAAGGAGATTTTTCAAATCATCGTAAAAGAGTTTTTTTATAATGAAGAAATCCGCCATGAACTGATACCGTATTTTGCGGAAAATATCGGTTCCCGGCTGGTGCAGGTGATCCGCACTTTCCAGGAACGCGGGGAGCTTTCAGACCAGCCCGCTGAAACCATGGCAAGGCATATCTTTTTTTCAATCGGCGGCACATTTATTTTTAAGTTTGTCTTCGGGCTGAACGGATCCCAGGATGAAGAGGCTGAGATTGAATCCGTTGTCCGGTTTGTGATGGACGGGGTGCGGAACAGATAAAGGAGGGCGGTCCCTGAATACCTTGTGCACCGTTCGCTCCCTTGTGCAGAACAGATAAAAGCGCACGTTGCGGTCCGGAAGCCCGGATCGGTGAAATGTCTAATTAGGGCTTGCTGAACGAATCCGATTCTGAGTTTGTACCCAATTTGTCAGCAAGCTCTGTCTTAAAATATAGAAGAATCCATCTTTGAAAATGCGATTCTTTCTTCTCTATACATTGAATCAGCTTTCAAGCGTAAGCTTTTCTCTGGATTTTTCTAAAACCCTTGCACCTTGCATTAAATTTTTCCGAATCTAGGAATTTTGGTTATTCAGCAAGCCCTAGGTTAAGGAAGCGTGGGAAATTGAAGGCCTTCCTTCACATAGGGCGCGTCTACGTTAAGAAAGCACGCAAAAACGGAGGCCTTTCTTCACATAGAGTCCGTCTATGGATTAAGTCCGTATAATTGTGTAAAAAGAAGGAGTCATTTTATCAACTCTTGGCAACACTGTTTTCAACAACAATA
>NZ_CALPDC010000064.1:0-12103 GCF_943193165.1 Weizmannia agrestimuris | reverse complement strand
TCCCACGTGGCGGAATTTATGAAACAAGCCAGCCAAAAGAGCCAAGAAGTCATTGACCGGCTGCTTGTTAGATTAGAACTGTCAAAAACTTAAGTTCATCTTATATAGCTTAAAGTAAAGAGACCTGCCTGATTTCACTAGTTTACTGGCGACTTTTATGAGTCGGGTACGTATCGTATCAATTTGCATCGTCTTTTGTCCTTGTGGAAAGCAAAGCGTCCGTAACCAGTTTGTTAAATTATATGCCAGAAGACTCAACATCATTTTGACCTCGTTGATAAGGAAAGAATGGCTACTCATTTTATCAAAATAAAAACCATTCTTGGATTCTTTGATGTAGTTTTCCATCGTCCCTCTTTTTTGATAAGCCCGCACGATATCTTTTGGGGGGATGGATTCAAAATTTGTGACATAAAAGGCATGGTTGAAGAACAGTTCACCAGCAGGCCGTACAGACTGGATGATGACTTTTCTGGGCTTTGACCATGACTTTGCCTGGTAAATGGTTTCCTCATAAAAACATTCCTGTTTGGAAACATCTATAGAAGTGGTAGAAGGATGATATTCTTCCGCAATACTTTGTAATTGTGCATTTGATTTTAATCGGATAATATAATAAACCGATTCCTTTTCACACAGGGCATACAAAGCTGGTACGGCAAAACCACTATCCCCACGAAGGAATAGACTGGTTTCCGGGAATTTCTCGGTATAGTGTTCAATCAATGGCTGAATAAATTTCACCACGCCATTCGAAGTATAGAAATTTCCGGGACGAAGCTTAGCTTTAAGAAAATCCCCGGTAGCTCCATCAAAGGCTACTAAAGGATGGTAACCCATGGTTCCATAATGGGCATTGTAATCCGAGGATTCTTGATTCCCATAAGTATCAGAATGGGTAGAATCTAAATCGATGAACATGGCTTCTGACTTTCGGTATGCGTGAATTTTATCCAATAGTTCCTGATTCGCTTGATGTAAATGATCAATTGATTTTTCATCAAAGCGCCTATAAAAGCGAGATAAACTTGGTTGGGAAGCCAAAGCAGGTGTCCCAATGATTTGAGAGAAAACTGGATCATTTGTTAATTGATCAGCTGCATCGTCTTCGGAGTAGCCTGCGATCGTTTGATAAATCTTTTGGCGTAACAGGTTCTCGTTTGAATATAGGAAATACGATCTCGAATCGTTCAGCTTTAAATGTTCTGCAAGAGTCTGTGAGAATCCGATTTTTTCATCGAATTCTCTAAAAAGAAATTCACCAGTATCCGAAGAAAGAGCACCCCCACTATTTGACAATTTGATTTTATGATTGAAATCAAGAGTTATTTGCGGTAAAGTAGCCATATAAAGAATCCCTTCTGTTGGTTATTTTGTCCAAATTTAACTCTAACAGAAATGGATTCTTTTTTCATTTATTTAATGCTGAAATTTTCAACTCAAAAGCTTTATATACCGCCGATTAGTCCACTTTGAATCAAGAACGGTGAATAATTCAGGTATATTACTATTTATTCCCCTGTAAAAAAGTCCTTCCCCGCCAAAATCCCCCTTTCCTCTTACTCCCCCAAGGCTCCAACCGCATTTTGATGACCGCTGGCAATGTTAAAAAGTTGGTTCCCAAAACGCCTGATTTTTACCAGAAATTAGGTTGCTGGGTTGTACAGCATAGTCTGGAAATGTCAAAAAGTTCTTCCCTGATTAGAGAAAAAATATTGGAGAAATGACGGAACTGAGCTGGCTGGGAACCACATGAAAAAGGACTGAGAATCGCCCAATTCCATACAGTGGAGCTTCTAACGCTATAGGATTAGAGAACGCCAGAACCCTTGCGGGACAAAGGATTGGGCCGCTGTACAAAAGAAAAACTGGACCCGTTTTGGATCGAGCCTGAGTTTGTCTTTCTATTGAATTAGGGTTGAAAATGACCCGGAAAACAACCATATTTGCCTGCTGAATTGGCCTGGTCTCCTGCCGGTCAGGTACCAACGATTTAACAGCGGGTCCCAACTTTTTTGCAGGGGGACGGACTTTTTAACAGGGAGATACAAGGCCTCACCCAAAGAAGCCGGGCCAATAAAATCACCTTGTTTTACCTTGTATCATCCCTTCAATCAATCATTTGATTAAACAAAAAACCCAGGAAAACCAGTCATTCTGGCTTCCCCAGGCTTTTTGTGGTTTATTCGACTGTGACTGATTTGGCCAAATTTCTCGGCTTGTCGACGTCGCAGCCGCGGTGCAGTGCTGCGTAATACGCAAGCAACTGCAATGGTACAACAGAGATAAGAGGTGTCAGTAATTCGTGTACATGAGGAATGACGAAACGGTCGCCTTCCTCATTTAGGCCTTTCATCGAGATCACGCAAGGGTTGGCCCCGCGGGTGACAACTTCCTTGACATTGCCGCGGATGCTCCAGTTGACGTCTTTTTGCGTAGCAAGCGCGACAACCGGTGTACCGTCCTCAATCAGGGCAATTGTGCCGTGTTTGAGTTCGCCCCCTGCAAAACCTTCCGCTTGAATATAAGAGATTTCCTTCAGCTTCAGTGCGCCTTCAAGGCAGACAAAGTAGTCCATCGAACGGCCGATGAAGAAGCAATTGCGGGTGACCGTCAAGTAGTCATATGCCATTTGTTCAATTTCTTCTTTTGAACCACACAGCACTTCCATCGCATTTGCCACAAGGCCGAGTTCATGTACCAGGTCGAAGTCTTCGCTGAAACCACGCGATTTTGCCGCTACATCAGCAAGGATCGCAAGGACGGCAATTTGCGCCGTATATGCCTTTGTCGAAGCAACCGCAATTTCCGGTCCTGCATGAAGCAATAGGGTATAATCCGCTTCACGGGACAAAGTCGAGCCCGGCACATTGGTCATCGTCAGCGTCTTGTAACCCAATTCTTTCACTTTTACAAGCACGGCACGGCTGTCGGCTGTCTCCCCGCTTTGCGAAATAAAAATGAACAGCGGTTTTTCTGACAAAAGCGGCATATTGTAAACAAATTCACTGGATACATGGACTTCAACTGGAATTTTCGCCAGCTTCTCAATGAGCTGCTTGCCAACAAGGCCGGCATGGTAGCTCGTGCCGCATGCGATAATATAAAGCCGGTCAGCTTCGGTTACGGCATCGATAATTTGGCTGTCAACAGACAATTTGCCGTTGATATCCTGGTAAGCCTGGATAATTTTCCGCATCACGAGCGGCTGCTCATCGATTTCTTTCAGCATATAATGCGGGTACGTACCCTTCTCTATATCGCTTGCATCGATTTCTGCTTTATACGGTTGGCGGGTGATCGTTTCACCGGCAAGATTCTGGATGGTGACTTGCCCGCGGGTAAGGATGACCATTTCACCATCTGCCAGTTCGATAAACTGGTCTGTCACTTGCAGCATCGCCATCGCATCGCTCGCTACCACATTAAAGCCGTTGCCGACGCCTACCAAAAGCGGGCTTTTATTTTTTGCCGCATAAATCGTATTGCCGTCTTTTTCGTCCAAGAGGGCAAGCGCATAAGAACCCTTTAAAAGCGTCAGCGTTTTCCGGAACGCTTCCGCCGTTTCAAGGCCTTCTGAAGCAAATTTTTCCACCAGTTGCACGATAATTTCCGTATCGGTATCACTTTTTAAAGGAACATCCGTGAGATACTCTTTTTGCAAAAGCGTGTAGTTTTCGATCACGCCGTTATGCACAAGCGTAAAACGGCCGGATGCACTTTGGTGCGGGTGGGCATTTTCTCTGCTCGGAACCCCGTGGGTTGCCCAGCGTGTATGGCCGACGCCGATCGTTGCCGCAATTCGCATATCCACGATCCGGCGCAAATCTTCAATCCGTCCCTTTTCTTTAAACACATGCACGCCGGCTTCATTTCGGAGAGCGATCCCTGCAGAATCGTAGCCTCTATATTCCAGCTTCTCCAAGCCTTTTAACAAAATTTCCTTCGCATCTTCAGTACCGATATAACCAACAATACCACACATTTGTTCTTCCTCCTCGGATCACAAGGGGGCAAGAACTACCGGGAGCAGTCCTGCCCCCTTATCTCTTGAAATTTTTGTAAACCTGCTGATCCGTTTTCTCTTCCCACATGCTTTTCCCTTTGTCCGCCGGGTCGCCCCGCCGATTTGTGGAAAAACATACGGCTGTGTGTGGCAGCCGGGAGGCATCCGCCGAAATCTCGATACTCCTCCTCCTCGTCAACTGGACCTATCCGTCCCAGACCCAGTTCTGGCGCTTTTAAAAAATCGCAAACGATCCTCCTTTTCTGTAAAGTGAAGAGAAAACAACAACATTATCATAGCGTATGCATGATACTTCGTCAACATATTTTTCCATTCTCAACATAAAATATGCATAAGAGGGTTGTTACGTGCCCCCTTATGCATAGGAAAAATCATTTATTAAAAATTAATCTTTCAAACCCATTTCCGCTTCCACTGCCCCGGCAATCCGGGAAACAAACCGGCTGCAGTCTTCCGCCGTCTGTGCTTCCACCATGACACGCACAAGCGGCTCTGTTCCGGAAGGGCGGACAAGAACACGCCCATTTCCGGCCATTTCCCTTTCCACCTCATCAATCACCGATTTTATTTTTTCGTTTTCTAAAACATGGTATTTATCGGTTACCTTTACATTCACGAGTTTCTGCGGGTACTTTTTCATTTCCGCAGCCAGTTCGGAAAGCGGCTTGTTCGCGATCTTCATGATGTTGATCAGCTGCAGCCCGGTTAAAAGGCCGTCACCGGTCGTGTTATGGTCAAGGAAAATAATATGGCCCGACTGCTCGCCGCCCAAATTAAAGCCGTTTGCTTTCATTTCTTCGACAACGTACCGGTCGCCGACAGCCGTTTGAACACTGTTGATGCCGAGCGCTTCAAGGCCCTTATGGAAGCCGAGATTGCTCATTACAGTAGAAACGACGGTATTTTTCTTTAAAAGCCCTTCTTGTTTTAAGTATTTGGCACAAATATACATAATCTGGTCCCCGTCTATGATCTGGCCTTTTTCATCAACAGCGATCAACCGGTCGCCGTCGCCGTCAAATGCAAGCCCGACATTCGCGCCTTTTTCCTGGACGAAAGCAGCAAGCGCTTCCGGATGCGTGGACCCGACCCCGTCATTGATGTTCAGGCCGTTCGGGGATGCCCCCATTGTCGAGACATCTGCATCAAGATCGGCAAAAAGATATGTCGCCAGTGAAGAAGTCGAACCGTTGGCACAGTCAAGCGCCACATGAATACCGGTAAATTCTTCATCCACTGTCTGTTTTAAGAACTGCAGGTATTTCTGGCTGCCTTCAAAGTAGTCGCTGACAATGCCGAGATCTTTCCCGACCGGCCGCGGCAGGTCATCCGTGTCTTGATTGAGCAGTTCTTCGATTTCCGCTTCCTCATCATCCGACAGTTTAAAACCATCGGGGCCGAAAAACTTAATGCCGTTATCTTCCACCGGGTTATGCGATGCCGAAATCATGACGCCGGCCTGCGCCCCCAATGCTTTTGTCAAATAAGCAACACCCGGCGTGGTAATCACGCCAAGCCGCATTGCTTCCGCCCCGATAGACAGAAGCCCGGCAACAAGCGCCCCCTCAAGCATCTGCCCGGAAATGCGCGTATCGCGGCCAATCAGAACTTTCGGCCGCTCATTCGCATGCTTGGTCAAAACATATCCGCCGAAACGTCCCAGTTTAAAAGCAAGTTCAGGTGTGAGTTCAGAATTTGCTATGCCTCTTACTCCGTCTGTACCAAAAAATTTCGTCATCAGGTTTCGCTCCTTCTTTTCCGCATATCAGTTCTGTTATTCTGTCTTTTGTGCTGCGTCACTTATGCGTATTTTCGCCTTTTCACCGGAAAGCCTCCACGTTACATTTTTCGGGCCCGATACAATATAGCTAACGTCATGGTCCCCCTCCTTCAGACCAGACAGATTGATCGAAACGTTAAAATCAGAGGCGGAAATCTTGTCCAAATCGCTCTTTTTCCCGTCTGCAATAATATCAATCGTTCCGCTCTTTGGAGAAAGGAAATCCATTTGATAGCCGGCAGCCAGTCCTTTTTCCTTAATCGGAATATTGCTCAGCGTTTTCTCATCCTCATTCTTTTTTTCTTCCACTTTGATGGTCGCTGTGACCATTTCCGGATCCACCTTATTGATACCGTCCGGAAGAGTAATTGGAACATCAATGGTCGTATCTTTCGTAATTTTGCTGATGTCGATGTTAACCGGCAGCGTCTCAATCCCGGCAAGGCGGGCACTGGTGCCGTAGATGGTCACCTTCTTCGGATTTGTCGTGATACTTGTTATTGTCAAATTGTCGCGGTTACTGCCAACCGGGTTAATGGAAATCGGGACGGTTTTGCTCGGATTGGTCACATTCACCGAGACATTCACTTTATCCGGGTTGACCGAGACATCCAGTTTATTTAAATTCCGGTCGAGGACATTCACTGTCGCGGCCCTCGTAAAACTTTCCGTAATCGGTTTGCTGATTTCCACTGTCGCTTTTACATAACTGATCCTGTCAATGACGTTTTTCGCCCCGGTAATTTTCACAGTACCCGGCTCCACAGCAGGCACAGATGCTTCATACCCGGTTGCCAGCATATCTTTGTCGTATTCTGCCTCAACGTTGAAAATTTTGGATACTTTTTCTTGTACCGATACGGTAGCATACGTACGGTTGAGTTTGTATTTCAGTTTATCGGAAAGATCTTTTACTTTCAATTTGGCTTTTTGCTTGCCGATTTGTGCATTGCTTAAATCCATGTAAACGGTGAAATCCCTAGCGGCTTTCACCTGCTGGACGATGACTTTCGGGCCGGTTACAGTCACGTCCACCGTTTTCGGTGCGCCTGATACAACAAGGTTTTTATTATCATAAATCAGCTGGACCGGCATATTTTCAATTACGCCACTGCTGTTTTTTGTGGCGGAACCGATAATTTTATTGCCTTCGCCGTTTTCCACCGCAACTGAAATATAAAGCAGGATGGCTAAAACAAGCGCCAGCACCCTCATAAACCAACGATTGTCCATCAGTTTATCCATGTTTTCTCACCCTCCAGTTCCATTTCGACAAGGAAGGCTCCTTTGTTTTCTGGGTATAGTTCAGTTCGGCTTCCAGCATTTCCTGCAATTGCTCCAGGCTTAAATCCCTGTGAAGCTCGCCATTCTTCGTGACCGTTATCCCGCCCGTCTCTTCGGATACAACCACCGTCAAACAGTCTGTTACCTCACTGATCCCGACCGCGGCCCTGTGCCTTGTCCCCAGTTCCTTCGAAATAAACGGGCTCTCGGAAAGTGGCAAATAGCAGGCTGCTGCCGCCACTTTCCGCTTCTGGATAATCACGGCGCCATCATGAAGCGGGGTGTTCGGAATAAAGATATTAATCAAAAGTTCAGCCGACACAACAGAATCAAGCGGAATACCGGTTTCGATATAATCGCCTAATCCTGTTCCGCGCTCAATCGAGATCAGGGCGCCGATTCTGCGTTTCGCCATATAGCTGGTCGCCTTGACGATCGCTTCAACGAGGTGGGCCTGCTCATCTTCTTCCTGGCCGTTCGTTCTTGAAAAGAATTTTCCCCTGCCGAGTTGCTCAAGGGCCCGCCGCAACTCCGGCTGGAAGATAATAATCACGACCAGAAATCCGTATGTAAGTGCCTGATCCATCATCCATGCCAGCGCCTGCAACCCGAGCAAGCTGCTGAGACTCCTGACGATGATGATCACAAAAATGCCTTTCAAAAGCTGGACCGCTTTTGTTCCGCGGATCACCATTAATAATTTATAGATGACATACCAGACGACCAATATATCCACAATTTTGGAGAGATAGCTCCAGATGGGGAAATCAGCAATATGCATGACCCTGCCTCCATTAATTCATCAATCTTCATATCCTCTGTCTTCAACTGTTCTATTATATCATTTCCCACGGCGAAATAGCAGCTTTTGTATACCTGGAAAAAGAAACGGGAACCGGATCCGGCCCCGCTCCAATATATTTATATTCATTTCAAATGCTTCCATGCATCCTGTCCTGCATCTTTTATTTTATACCAAATCCATTCAAAAACTTCATTAATTTCTTCCACATTTCCGGTAACGTCCCCCGCGGAGGCCATATATTCATTTCCCCGGACCACCGTCACATTCCCTTCCACTTTCCCTTCAATCCGGAGATCGCCGTTTGTTACCGTAATGTCCTCTTTAATCACTTTTCCCTTCGGCACAATTGCGGTATGCCCCTGGACAATGATGTCTTTGTTTTTCGTTACGGAAAACTCGTCCGGGTTATGCCACTCGGAAAACATCGCGCCTGCCATTAAAATGAAGAACAAGCCGGCGGAGGCGAGAAACGGATGCATTTTCAACCAGCGGCCCGCCCAGACCCGCTTTTTCTCCCTTGGAAGATTTTTCATAACGCGGCCTGTAAAACCGGGAGGCGCCTGGACATTCGGAAGGCTTTGCACGTAAAAGATGCTTTTTTGCAGCTCATAAAAATGCTGTCGGCACGCGCGGCATGTTTCCAAATGGTACTCGAGCATTTTTTTATGGTCTTCCGGAATGTCTTCATCTAAGTATTCATGCATATACAGTACAATTCTCTCAGAACATGCCTCCATATTTTTCCCTCCTCACAGCCTGCCCAATTGCTTTCGCAGCGCTTCACGCCCGCGGTGGATTCTTGTTTTTACCGTTCCCAGCGGAATGTCCAGCATTTCGCTGATTTCATTTAAAGATAATTCTTCAATATACTTTAAAACGATAATAATTCGGTATTTTTCCGGCAATTTTAAAATTTCCCGCTGGATCATTTCCTGCATCTCAAGTGTCTCCACCTGCATATCCGGCAGCTTTTCCTCCGCCGGTACGGTTGAATAAAGGGTCAGCCCTTCCGTCCCGGAAATTTCCGCATCCAGATAAAAATCAGGTTTCTTCTTGCGGATCCGGTCAATACACAAATTAGTAGCAATCCGGTACAACCACGATGAAAATTTCCGTTCCTGCTTAAAACTTTTAATATGGATATAGGCGCGGATAAATGTTTCCTGCGCCAGATCCTCCGCTTCGGTGTGGCTCCCGATCATGCGGAAACAGATTTGGAATACTTTATCTTTATATAATTCAACGATATCATTAAAAGCATTTTGGTCACCCTTCATGACCTGCTTAATTTTTCGGTTTACAGTTGCTTCCATTTTCCCCCTCCGCCCTGTGCGGTACGTTATTTTTACGGTTTTCTCCTGAAAAGGTTTCAAAAAAAAGTAAAAAAATGTTCAAGTCTATTGTAGCAAAGTTATGGAAAAAATGTTTAAATCTTTAGTAAAATGGATATAAAATATTACAAATTTGAATATGAACGGGGAGTCAGGGATGAACCAGAAAAGCCGAGCCTTAATGTTGGAAATTGAGGAAAAAAGACGTGAAATGATTCAGCTCGCTTCGACCACTGCATACTGGGATGACCAGGTCTTACAGGCAAGCAGGCATCTGGACCAGCTCATCAATCAATTTAACAAATTGAAAAGCAGTAAACTTCAGGGATAAGTGAACAGAACACCCATGGAATAGATTTAAATAAAAAAACGGCAAAACATCATTTGCCGTTTTTTTATTTGCAGTGCCGGATACCGGCCGGCAGGGGCTATTTTTAAAGAAGTTTTTTTCCAAACAATGTTTCAATCAGGCGGACAGCTTTTTCTGCCGTTTGATTGCGGCTGTCAAGGATCGGGTTTACTTCAACAACCTCGGCTGAAACAACGGCATCTGCATCGTGCAGCATCTCCATGGCGAGCCTGCTTTCGCGGAAATGAATCCCGCCGTATACAGGCGTCCCCACACCCGGGGCTTCTTGCGGATCGAGCGCATCTAAATCGAACGACAAATGAATGCCATCCGTTCTTTCTTTTAAATAGTTAATACTTTCTGTCATGACACTCTCCATCCCGAACCGGTCAATTTCAGCCATCGTGTAGATTTTTATGCCCAGATTACGGATGAAATCCTTTTCCCCTTCGTCCAAATCCCGCTGCCCGATCAGGACAACATGCTCCGCTTTCAGTTTTGGAATATAGCCGTAAACGCCCGTTAAAGAAGCATGCCCGTGCCCGAGGCTGGCGGCAAGCGGCATGCCGTGGACATTTCCGGAAGGGCTTGTCTCAGGAATGTTCATATCCGCGTGCGCGTCAAACCAAATGACGCCGAGATTTCTGTAATGCTTGCTGATGCCGGCAATTGTGCCAATGGCAATACTGTGGTCGCCACCAAAAATAAGCGGAAACCGGTTGCTTTTTACAATTTCATCTGTATGCTCTGCAATGGACTGGCTTGCTTTTGAAATCGATTTCAAATTTCTCGCATTGGCTTCGTCATCAGGGAGCTGCTCCGCCCTGCCAATTTCAATATTGCCCAAATCGGTAACCGCGCAGCCGAGTTTCTCTAGCCCTTCTTTCACACCTGCATACCGGATCGCCTGCGGGCCCAGATCCACCCCTTTATATCGCTGCCCAAGATCCATTGGAACACCCATTATTGTAATATGTTTCTCCATCAGACTGCCCCCTTCCCTTCTCTCTATATATCATTGTAAAATTGTTTTCCAATTGGCTCAACTGTACAAAATTCTGTATAATTATACAGAAGAAATGGGAATTAGCTAAAATATCCTCCTTCAGACGGCAGTCAAACATTCTTGTTCACTGATTTTTTAGCTTTGCAGGTGGGGGCTTCTAAGGTAATTGCACCACTAGATTAAACATCAACCACCCATTAACAGACAATGAAGTGTACATGATGTTAAAACAATTTACAGATAAATAAAAAACGCTCAAAATCCTCTTATAAAAAAGGGTTTTGAGCGTTTCTCTTTGAAGCGGAAGACGGGACTCGAACCCGCGACCCACACCTTGGGAAGGTGTTGTTCTACCACTAAACTACTTCCGCATATTTATAGAATACCACACACTTTAAAAAAAGAAAAGAGTGAGCCATGCAGGATTCGAACCTGCGACCCTCTGATTAAAAGTCAGATGCTCTACCAACTGAGCTAATGGCTCGTAAAAATCTATATATCAAATGGCTACGCCAATTCAATAGCAAAAGGCTGGGCCAGCTGGATTCGAACCAACGCATGACGGAGTCAAAGTCCGTTGCCTTACCGCTTGGCTATGGCCCAATTATCTATAGTATGAACCCTCTCACCAAAAAAATGCACCAAAGTGCATGTCCAAAAAAAAGGATGGTGGAGGGGGACGGATTCGAACCGCCGAACCCTGAGGGAGCGGATTTACAGTCCGCCGCGTTTAGCCACTTCGCTACCCCTCCGTAAATGGTGCCGGCCAGAGGACTTGAACCCCCAACCTACTGATTACAAGTCAGTTGCTCTACCAATTGAGCTAGACCGGCATAAAAATGGAGGATGACGGGCTCGAACCGCCGACCCTCTGCTTGTAAGGCAGACGCTCTCCCAGCTGAGCTAATCCTCCAAATATGTAAATGGTGACCCGTACGGGATTCGAACCCGTGTTACCGCCGTGAAAGGGCGGTGTCTTAACCGCTTGACCAACGGGCCAAAAAACTATAAGCTTCCAATCGGGCTCGAACCGATGACCTCTTCCTTACCATGGAAGTGCTCTACCTGCTGAGCTATGGAAGCATATGACTCCGCAGGTAGGATTCGAACCTACGACCGATCGGTTAACAGCCGATTGCTCTACCACTGAGCTACTGCGGAATATCAGGCCCGGCAGCGTCCTACTCTCGCAGGGGGAGATCCCCAACTACCATCGGCGCTGGAAAGCTTAACTTCCGTGTTCGGGATGGGAACGGGTGTGACCTTTCCGCCATCGCCACCGGACCTCAATGACAAAAATCATTATAGCAAAGTTTCCATTGCTTATCAACAGGAATTATGTGATTCCCTGAAAACCGGATGGGAGAAAAAACTGTAAACGGAGAATGCGTTTCTAACTTTGAGAATTGTCTAGCTCCAGCGCCTATCGGCTAGCGTATTTCTACGCTTTCTCCCTACGATAAGCGGGCATCGGCTCGCCTTTAGGGGCTCGCCGTGTTTCCTTTATCTCAGTCGAAAGCT
>NZ_CALPDC010000063.1:0-12364 GCF_943193165.1 Weizmannia agrestimuris | reverse complement strand
CACTCCTTCTTTTTTTGTTTTGGAGTTATCAAAAGGGGAGACATCCAGATCAACCGGGATATACGGCTTGTCTTTGGAGTAAACTGGGCTAATTTCCGCATTTGTATTGCGGATCAGATTCAGCGATTCTTCATGCAAGATCGCTTTCCATTTTTCCGTCAAGGCAGCATGGTCCAATCGCTGCCTTAAAGTCGGGCTGGAAGGAACCCTTTGGATATCCAAAGCCAGTGCAAAAAAGGCATCTTCGCGGAAGGTTTCAATATTGTCATAATCACTTTTTCCTTGGCAAAGCAGGCCAATATAGGATTTGGCTACATCAGCATTGGAACAGACGGGATTTCTGGAAATATCAGGGAGTCGATAGGCATTTAACCTGGAAGCTAAATTCGTTAGATTTAGTAAATTCCCTACTATCGCTAAACCGCTTTGGGCAACAATTCGTTCTTTCGTGGCTTCTATCACTAACTTTTTCATTAGATCACCTGAATGTGGAATGAGTTAAATTTAATGGATATGCTTATTATACTAGATTTCATGCGAATGGGTTAACGTTAAGTGAAAATTTCGTCACGGATTCAGGTTTAAGTTTTAAAAATCCAGCCTGAGTATCCATTACATGGAGAACTACTTTTTGCGGCAGACAACAAACTGGCAATATTTTGTTTATTTTTTATAGGATAGTTTTACGGAGACATATTAATTACTAAAATTTGAAACACCGAAATCTAGAGTCGCTGGTACTAGTGAATTGTTTATTTTTTTCCCAACCTTTATTGGTTTATGGAATTAAGTACATAAATCAGGTTAAAGGTCTTAAATGTCAAGTTCTTTTCTAATTTGTCGTATTTATACGCTTGGGAAAATTGACCGTGATAGCGAGACAAGTCATTTATGATCATGCTGGTTTCTGAGAAAAACCAAGAAGTATCGTAATTCGTAAAGCTGGAAAGTATCGGAACAAGAGGAAAACCCCTTACCATATCCGAAATTTCCGATGAATTTAGTAATCCCCGATTAGAACATGCTCAACGAATCAGATTTTAACTTGTAACCGATTTGTCAACAAGTGCTGTCTCGATATTATAGAAGAAATGCTTGAGTGCTGTCTTCTCTACAAGTTGAATTAGCTTTAGCGTGCAAATTTTTCCCTGCATTTTTGATGAAACCTTTACATTAAAGTTGGCCAAGCTGACCGAATCCTTGTCAAGCCTCTACCCTTGTTTATTCAGTAAGTCCCAAGTAAGATTTGCTGAGCAAACCTTACTTGGCTTGTATTCGATTCATTCAACAAAATCCAAACAGAAGAAAGCACCCATAAAACTGATTAATTTCGATTTCGCCGCACTTCCAAACAACTTTCGGTCTAAAATCCCCCTTGTTTTTTCGTTCCTGGAATTCTTTCAGAGTCCTGGGCTTTTTCGTATTCAGCCGCCCCCCGATTATGTATTTCTGTCATCCTCGTCGTCCAGTTCCCTGATCAAATTCCAAGTCTGATAAATCCGGTTTGCCATTTTCTCAGGATCTTTCAGCATCATTTGGTATAAATCCGGCTCATGGCTCAACGTTTCAAGCAGTTTCTTTTCCGGATTACTGACCGCTTCATTTGTCTTCAGACCGGCATGGTTGGTAAGGCCCAAAAGATAATCAATTGAAACTTTTAACACTTGCGAAATACGGTATAACACCTTAATAGAAGGAAAACTGTATCCAGTTTCGTAGTTCGAAATGTTCCGGTCGCTTACCCCGACTTTTTTCGCAAGTTCAGGCTGGCTGTAGCCTTGAGCTGTCCGCACTTTTTTCAATCGGGCTGCGAATATTTCTTTAACGTTTTCCATGTTTTCATTCCCGTGATCGGCCATTGCTACTGCTCCTTAAAAAAAATCAAAAAAGATGGTTGACTTCCAAAATAATTGTGTATAATATAAGTGTATAGAAATTATTTTGTTGAAGAGCATCTGTTACAAAAAGTTGACAAAGAGCCGGAGACACAAAGAAAATAGATGCTTCAGCAAAAAATACCCCCCTATTTTCTCATGATTCTTACTTACTGTTCCCAAATTCAAAGTAAGAGTAATATGGTCTCCAGGCTCTTTTTTTACAGTCTCCCTTCCAGTTTAGCATGAAAACGATGCTGATTTAACCCCTTTTTAAATTGTAAACGCTTTCATTAAAATGACGGGTCTATTTATCCACCCTTCCATAACACCGTTAACGATTCTAGTCCCATACTGGCACGCAAAAGGGTTGCTGAACGAATTCCATTCTGGCTTTGCCTCAATATATAAAAGAATGCCTCTATCGGAAAGAGGAATGCTAACTTCTCTATACGTTGAACTGACTTATGCGGGCAAAGATAAGTCCGGACAAGCGGTCAGTCTCTTTACCAAGTCCACAGTTCGCAACCCCTCAAGCAGGCAGGACAGTTCCATGCCTTTATAAAATCGACATTCCCTGTTTTCCTTTACATGACGTCCATGTCCACCAACCTTATCCCAGGTTTAGAGGAAATCAATTATAAAAAAGCATTGTAGCTTACGTTCAAAATGCCCCAGCCCCAATATAGCCTCTGCCCATGCGGTTCCATTGTTCAACCGGCATGGGCAGGGTTCTACAGCATAGGTGCAACTCTCAACTTTTTATGGAAGATAAGTGCGTATTAAGATTAATGGCCAGAAATCCGGCGTTTTCCGGGATCTCTTTATAAATCGTAATTCCAGTATTGTCTTGTGGGATCATCCGGTAATTTTTAAACGGGACTTCAAGGGTTCCGGCGACGAAAAAGCGGATTGCCATGCTGTGGGCAACAACAAGAACGGTTTCTTCCGGATGTTTCTCCACCAGCTCATCGATACAGGCACGGACACGGTTATAGACCTGGACGGCCGTTTCCCCCGTATAACCCGCATGTGTCGCACCCGGATCTTTTAGCCAGGCCTCCCAATTATCCGCATATTTTACGGTAAAATCTTCCTGGCGTTCTCCTTCCCAGGCACCGAAGTCCGTTTCGACAAGACGTGGATCTTGATGGATTTTCAAATTCCGCCCCTTAACAAGTATTTCCGCCGTATGGACAGCACGGCCCAATGTGGATGCATAAACAACATCAAAAGGAATGTCCTTTAAAACGCCTGCCGCCAGTTCCGCCTGCCGCACGCCCGTCTGCGACAAACCGATATCGCTTCTACCGCAATATCTGTTCCGGTCGGCGTTCCATTCTGTCTGGCCATGGCGCACAAAATAAAAAAGTGTCATAATGTACCTCTTTTCACAAAGTATCAACTGGCTCTATTTTAACAAATTGAGGAGTGGAATGCTATTTCCGGTCAATAAGACTCCTTTCATAATCCATGAGAAGAACACTCTCTAGATGTTCATTTAGCTGTGTACATTTCGGTAATAGAGTGCCTGCCCTTTTTTTCACTCATTCGCCTCTTCCAGTAAAGTTTTACCCATACCGAATTGTCGGATATGCAACGCGATCGCGCCCGAGCCCTCCCTATAAAAAATTTATTTGCTATATTATATTAAAATATTATATAATGGCAAAGGACGCTAAAACATTGAAGAAGGATGAGTTGTTTTTTTATTTTTTAAAAACTTCATATCATCGCTCAATTACATGTTTATGTAAACGGGGGAACCAACAGGTGTTCTATGCACCAGGGGTGAAACCTTTCATTGAAAGGTAGGGAAACTCTTTATTCCCTAATCCGTCAGCTAACCTCGTAAGCGTCTGGAGAGAACTGTGTGTGTTTTTTGGACACGCCTTTTAAGCAAAAATGCTGCGAAGGAATTTCTCTCTTTCGTGGTTTTTTTAATCCACAAATTTGGTTTTCGGGGTAAAGCCGGAAACTGGCAGGACTTGCGATTTGAGTTTTACAAACAATCCGGTATGCAGCTTGCGTACTGCGCTTTTTGAAAAATATTGGCATCTGGGAGGGAAACTTCATGAAAAGAGTGAGCTTAGCCTGGCAGATTTTTATCGGCCTGATACTAGGTATTGCGATTGGCGGCATTTTCCACGGCAATGACACCGTGGCCCATATTCTCCAGCCGTTTGGCGACTTCTTTTTGCGCTTGATTAAAATGATTGTGATTCCGATTGTCGTTTCAAGCTTGATTGTCGGTGTTGCCGGCGCAGGCGATATGAAACAGGTTGGAAAGCTTGGCCTGAAAGCATTGATTTATTTTGAAATTGTCACGACCATCGCGATTGTAGTAGGACTGCTGGCCGGAAACTTGTTTCATCCGGGGACAGGGGTGGATATGGGCTCATTGGCAAAAACATCGATCAGCAGCTATGTGGAAACAACAAAAGAGACGCAACACAATGGCATAGTCGATACGATTTTAAGTATCGTGCCGACGAACTTGTTTGAATCCCTTTCACAAGGGAATATGCTTCCAATCATTTTCTTCTCTGTCATGTTCGGGATTGGGGTGGCAGCCATCGGGGAAAAAGGAAAACCGGTGCTCCGCTTTTTCCAGGGTGTCAGTGAAGCGATGTTTTATGTCACTAATTTGGTCATGAAAGTGGCTCCGATCGGTGTATTTGGCCTGATTGGTGTAACCGTTACACAATTCGGCCTCAAGTCATTGATTCCGCTAAGCAAGCTTGTTTTCACGGTTTACGGCACGATTATTTTCTTTGTGGTTGTCGTGCTTGGCCTGATTGCCTGGCTTTTCCGCGTAAATATTTTCAATCTCTTCAAAATCCTGAAAGACGAATTGATCCTTGCTTATTCCACTGCAAGCTCGGAAGCGGTGCTGCCAAGGCTCATGGAGAAAATGGAAAAATTCGGTTGCCCGAAATCGATCACCACACTGGTGATTCCGACGGGGTACTCATTCAACCTGGACGGCTCGACCTTGTACCAGTCGCTGGCGGCGCTGTTTATCGCGCAAATGTACGGGATTCACATGTCCATCGGTGCGCAAATTTCGCTGGTGCTTGTGCTGATGGTTACATCAAAAGGCATCGCCGGTGTTCCAGGAGTTTCATTCGTTGTCCTTTTGGCGACGCTGGGGACGGTCGGGATTCCGCTTGAAGGCTTAGCATTTATTGCTGGCATTGACCGTATTCTGGATATGGCAAGAACAGCCTGCAATGTCGTTGGCAATACGCTTGCAACCATTATTGTGTCAAAATGGGAAGGAAAATATGATAAAGAAAAAGCAGAAGCGTACCTTGCCGAAATCAGCGGCGGCGGGCACGATACTGATGCCAAAGATCACAAATATGTAACGGAATCTTAAGAGATGAGCGATGAAGTTAAAAAAGGTGCACTGCCGGAATAGAGGCAGCGCGCCTTTTTTGTTTGCGAGTAAAGAACGTCGGTAGTTTTTTACATTTCCATCAAATTATGCTAGCTCTGTTGCCTACTGGAGTCATGATGCAAATTGGCGCTTGGACTCGGTGTGAAAACTTCATCCGTATAAGTTGAACTCCTTCTTGATGTGTCGCCAGAAGAAATGCTTACCTTGATCGGCTTTGATTTTGGAGCGGTACAGATTTTTGTCGGGAAAAATTGTGCCTCTCTTTCCAAGGATTGTTACCGGTCGGACTGAAATAATGAGCGCCCTAGGGCACAAACTATTCACAGCAGCATGTATTGATTTTTTGGAGGGATAAAGATGGACAAAAAAATGCTACTGTGGGTAGCGGTACTGTCCCTCGCTCTTTTTCCCCGGACGGAACATGCGGATGCGGCTTTTTGGTTTCAATCGAAACGGGCCACTGTCGACTTGCGTTTGCTGGAGACATCGGATTTGCACGGCTATATGCTGAATTATGATTATGCCGCTCGCACTGAGGCGGAGACTTATGGCCTTGCTCTTACGGCTTCACTCATTGCAGCGGAGAGGAAGACGGCAAAAAATACGATGCTGTTTGATGATGGGGACTTACTTGAAGGGAACGAAATGGCTGCTTATGTTGCCCGTCGACCGTTAAAAAAGGGGGAAATTCATCCGTTTATCCGCGTGATGAATCATTTAAATTACGACGCAGCGACCGTGGGCAATCATGATTTTCATTACGGACTTGATTTTTTGAAACAGACGATCAATGGAGCAAAGTTTCCGTTTGTAAATGCCAATATATACTATAATTTCGAAAAAAATGATACAGATGACCAAAATTTTTTCAAACCCTATGTGATTCTGGATAAAAAAGTGGAAGACCGGAGCGGGCACCATCATCATCTGAAAATCGGGGTCATCGGATTTGTTACGCCTTCAGTCATTGAATGGGAAAAACCGAGCCTTGGCGGCAAAGTCAAAGCAAAGGACATCCTGCATACGGCTGCCTGGTTTGTCCCGCGAATGAAGGCGGAAGGAGCCGACCTGATCATCGCGCTTGCCCATTGTGGTGTGGATCCGGCTGCGAAACAACCGTTTTATACAGGCGATGCCGTTTATTTATTAAGCGAGGTAAAAGGGATCGATGCTATTCTGTTTGGGCATCAGCATCGGGTGTTCCCAAGCGAATTTTTTGCCGGCGTCCCCGGCGTCGATATCCGGAAAGGGACAATCAATGGCGTGCCAGCAGTAATGCCCGGCAAGTGGGGGAGTCATCTCGGCGTGATCAGTCTCACTTTGGAAAAAAAGGGAGAGAAGTGGGAGATGACGCAGGCACAATCGGAGGCGAAACCGGTATATGCCATCCACAATCAACAGGCAAAATCCATCGTTAGACCGGATCCGGACATTGTTCGGATGACCGCCGAGCTGCAAAAAAACGTGCTGGGGTCCAAGTTTACTTTATATAGTCGAAACTAATTTGCCCATGCCGCCTTTGTTGCGGCATGGGCATTGAAGTGAAGGAAGAGGACGGCGGGGCATATCTTAACGTAGAGGTTTTCTATGTTAAGGAAGAACGTGAAAGTCTGCATCTATCTTAAAGTAGATGTGTTTTAAGTGAAGGAAGGGCATGAAAAATTGCGTCTATCTTCACATAGGGACGCTCTAAATAAACTTTCCGTACATGGTTAAAATTGTTGCACCTCCCTCACACTAGGCCCTGGTTTTCTCATCATATTTTTAGGGAAAACGGAAGGTGCAATCGTGTATAATAGAAATGATGCATCATGATGAGCAGGTTTGTAGGCTTTTGAAATGGCAGCGCGGCAAGCCCGCAACATTTCAAAAAGGGAGGAAAAAAAAGAATGCTAAAAAGATTGGGATGGATCTGGTTCATCGCTATGATTGCGCTTGGGTTCACCATGAACGGCGTGGCAAAAGCGTCCGGCGATAACAGTACAGTGATCGATGAAAAATACGGGAAACCGATCGTTGCGACAGGCGCGGCTCTTTCTGCCTCGCAAAAAGCAGAGGTGGAAAAGGAACTTGGCGTGGACGATGCAAACAATGTCGAAGAGATTACCGTAACCGGCGATGATCTTGTCCATTACATCCCTGATGGCAACCGCAATTCGAACATGTATTCATCCGCAAAAATTACAAGAACGGACTCCGGCGGTATCCAGGTGAATATTGTAACACCGGAAAATATTACAGAAGTAACGGCGGATATGTATAAAAATGCGCTGCTCACTGCCGGAATTAAAAATGCGGAAGTAGAAGTGGCTTCCCCGCTCAAAGTAACCGGACATTCAGCGCTTGTCGGTATTTATAAAGCTTATGACAATTCGGATAAAACCGGGGATAAACTTAATTCAGACCGGACGGAAGTGGCCAGCCAGGAACTGAGTGTTGCAACGGATCTGGCGAAAAAGGAAGGGTTAAGCAATGATCAAGTGACCCAGCTTCTTACGGAAATTAAGCAGGAAATTGCAAACCAGCATCCGGCAACAAAAGAAGATATTGAAAAAATCGTTGATGATAAATTGAAGGATTTAAACATCAATTTGAGCGATTCCGACCGCCAGCTGCTGTATGATTTATTCGACCAGATGCGTAAGCTCAACATCAATTTTGGTTCGGTCAAAAGCGAATTGAGTTCCTTGTCCGACAAACTGAGCGATAAGATCAACAAAGCGGCCGGAGACAAAGATTTTTGGCAAAGCGTAAAAGACTTTTTCCAAAACATCTTTGACGCGATCCGGGGATTATTCCAATAATGGGAAAGAAGGCAGTGCGCCCCTAATTTCCGGCGCTGCTGCCTTCTTTTTGTTGAACATTTTTATCTGTGCTGCTCTGATCCTGAGCAGTCTTTGTAGTGGTGCGATTCTTTTCCGTTTCCTGACCGGAAGCAGGTTCTGTGCCAGTGTTGTCCAATTTTGTATCATCTGTGTTTTCTGATTCCTTATTTTTATTTTGATCCGTAACCTTGCCATCCGTTTTCGCATCGTTATGTTTTTCTGTATCCTGTTTTTCTGTTTTCGCTTTATCCTGCGTGCCATCCTTCGCTTTATCAGCCGTATCAGACTTGTCGTTTTTTTCTTCTTTGTTTTTTTCAGGAGTGCCGCCCTGCAGCAGTTGTGTCAGCTGATCAGCCTGCTTTCGCAATGTTTCCTCATCTGAACCGGAAGTGTCAATATCGGCTGCGCCGGTTTCCATCGATAGGTTAAGACCCGGCAGATCGGCATTGTCAGCAAGCTGTTGATGGGCAACAAGGCGGACGTTTTTCATGCCGATCTGTCCGGCTTTTTCCGGAACGTAAATGCCGCCAAAGTTCACCTTTGTGGCATCGACCCGCATATTTTTCAATTGAATCGGGCCGGGGGCATTCATATGGATCGTCACCGGTCCCTCAGGCGTTTGCAGCACTTTTGTGATTTTCAGGCCGTAAATGGTGACATCCGCATACTGCAGGCGGAGCATGACCTGATTTTGTTTTGTCGCTGTATCGCCTGCTGTAATCCCGGGCGGAAGCATCGCGCCTTCCACGCGGTCTGCTTCAATGATGAAGCCGTCTGTTACGGGGGATTCAGCCACTGAAATGTTTGTAAAAAAGCAAAAATTAAATGCAATAAATGCGGCTGTCAATAGGAAAGATTTTGTTTTCTTCACTTGCCTCACCATTTCTGTGTATAGTCTTTATCTTTCTTCTGCACTCCCTGCGGCAATTTCTTCCATCGGGCCCACACCAGCCGGCACTTCCTCCTGCCTGATTACCCGCCATGAAACAGATAAAGACCCGCCGATTATACCGAGCAGGGTTCCAATGAAAAATCCGCCCATCGCCCCCATGATGGAAAGGACAGACAGAAAAATGGCCAAAATGCCGAACACCATATTAAATTTTGGGAAAAAATAACCCATTCCGCCGATCAGAAAAATCAAGCCACCGAAAATGAGGCCGATCGACACCATGCTTCCGGGCGCGGCTGCAATTTCAAGAAGTTGGACCGGCACATATAAAATGATCATCCCGGAGAGCAACGTAAACGTTGCCCCCCAGAATGGCCGGCTTCTTCTCCAGTTTCTAAATTTCATGCGGAACATATGGAACTTGCCCATTATGATCACTCCTTGAAGAAAAGCCTATTTTTTGACAAACTGCACTTTTAGGTTCGGAAGATTTGCGACTTTTTGGAATAGGTAATGTGTATCCAGGCTGCCGTTTTTGATCGTTAAAGTATCTGCCCCTTGTGTAAAAGCCTTTGAAGCAGCTTGAGGGTCATCGGCAGTGACATAATTTTCCGAAATATTCATATTGGTGAAGACTGCATCCCCCTGGACAAGCGCAGCTTTTTGAATCAGCCCATTAAGGTGTACAGGTGTGTTTCCGTCGCCCGCCGTAATTTTCACCTGGTAATCGCCAAGAACCGGAATCTTAACATCTTTTGAAATAACCAAGTCCTGGATCGTCACTTTATCAATTTCATTGACAAAGACCGGTTTGACATGGTCCTCCCCTTTGGATGGATCCCCGTATAAACTCCCGTATAATTTAAACCCGGTACCTTGCATTTGTTTGAATGAAACATTGAATTTGCCAATGCCGCCGACAGTTGCTGCAACGGCAACCCCGTTAATGCCGAGTACAGCTAAAAGTCCCCCCAAAAAAATAAGGCCTGAAAGCAGAGCGGTAAAAAACCATTTTTTTGAAGTTCTCCCTTGTCCTTGTAAGACTAATGCCCCTTCGTTCATGTAACAATCCTCCCCTTTAAAACTTGATCATTTAAAAAAGATGGTACGCTAAAATATTTAGGTGAAAAATCCCCTCCTTTCCAAATGATATCGCTTACATTTTTCTTTATTTTATTCATTTTGGACAAAAAAATATATTCCTATTATTGTAGGGAATTCAATGGCTTATGGCCTACAAATATCGTGTCGGAAAGCCGGTATGTTTTTTTGCGCGCCAACCAGGCATGATTATGATAATATTATAGGAAAAAAGACCGGTAAGGGGTTAGACAAAGGAGGGAGAAAGGTGTCGCTGTCGTTAAATGCGCATATGGACATGGTCATGAAACATGGAGTGGACCTTTTGCGCTCGCACCAGCAGCAAATTATTGCGGAATGTACGGGAATTTTGCAGTATTTGGGAGAAACACATAAAGGCAGTGCGGATGCTTTTGAATTCGCTTTCAATTGTTTTGTCGCCTTTTTCCGTTCCGGCCAGCAATCGGTTGAGACGCTGATTGACGATATCCGGTCGCAATGGGTGAAGGAATTCCACCGCCCGCCGGAACCGCATGTTCTCATCTTTATTTTAACACTGATTGAAAACTCTGTTCATAAAGCCATAAAAGAAAGCACGACCCGGTCTTTTCATTTGCATCCTTCCGTCCAGTACCTGTTTTCGAAAATCTGCGAAGAAATGCTGCTCATTTCCAAACAGGAAACTTTTCAAATGGATTCATTTTGTGAGCAGCTAACCAAATCCGAGCAGCTCAGAATCGAGTGGATTGCAAGGGTCAGCCATGTGGATGGGGGGTACCGGCTGAAGAAAGTGATCGGGATGGAGGAGAACGCGATTGACAGCGGGCTGTTTGAACGGACGGATCCTTCATGGTTTTGGCTGTCGGAAGCGCTGCTGAAGCGGACGCCGCGCCGGAAACCGGATGAAAGGCGGGATGTGTTTCCGGTTCCGTGGAAAAACGAGACGTTGATTTTTTGTATGAGCGACCAGGATGTTTCGGCCACAATCCCGTTTTTAACCTATGCGATGCATTTGTTGCAGATGGAGGAGGAACGAAACGGAAAAGTATATGCGGGCGACCAGTGGAAAGATGCAGTCATTTTATTTAACGAATGGATTATGCGCTCCCAGGATTTAAATGAAGCGATCCAAAACATCGCTTTTGGTTACGCACAATATTTGCCGTTTGAGCGCTGTGCCCTGTTCCGTTATTCGCAGAGCGATGCCGCGGGATTCGGCCTGTTCGGCTACCATTTTAACAATACGGCAATCCGGAATATAAAGGAGACGATCGACCGTTTCCCTTCCATTTCCAAAATATTGCTGGGGAAGGGGCAGCAGGTAAATATGGTACAGCATTTCCAGCCGCTGTATATCCCAAAAGCGTCAGAAGAGTTTCCGATGCAGTATGTGAAGGAGTTTGAGCTGGAATCGGTCGTGGTTGCCCCGATTTATGTGCCGTCAGAAGGGGTGTTAATTGGCGGTGCCATTTTGGACCAGGGGCCGGGGAAGTTTTTTGAAGTGGACAGCAGCACATTTACGGCGCTGTTGAAATTCGGTCAGAGCGCAGGTGAACTGCTGGCCAAGTTTTTAAAAGCGAACCAGTGGGACGAAAAGCAGCCGGAACTCGTCCAGCTGTCCGCCCGGGAAATCCATATTTTGCAGCTCTTGGCGGACGGGGCCTCGACGACGGAAGCAGCGGAAATGCTGCATTTGAGCGAGTATACGGTCCGGGATTATGTCTCAAGCCTGATGAAGCGGCTTCACGCTAGAAACCGGACGGAAGCCGCTGTAAAAGCAATGCGGCTTGGGCTGATTCATTGAACTCGCCATTTTCCTCCGTTATGCACTTTTTTTAAAAGGCGAAGTCATGAGGGCTTGCTGAACGAATCCGATTTTGAGTTTGTACCCAATTTGTCAGCAAGCCCTGTCTCAAAGTATAGAAGAATCCATTTGCGAAAATGTGTAATTTTGTCTTCTTAATACGTTGAGTCGGTTTTCGAGTGCTAGCTTTTCCCTGGAGTTGTTGTAAAAATTTTTGCCAAAGCGGTCAGCATCCATGCCAAATTTGGGGATTTTGCTTATACAGCAAATCCTACGTAGGTAAAAAATTGTGTGTAAAATGATCGAAGTCCGGGTAAAATACTTTTACATCCTAGAGTCTGCTGCAAAGTTCAAAGCCCCCGAATTTGCGGGGGCTGTAAATTTGACAAAATAAAAGTCTCCCAAAAAAATGGTATGTGTAAAATTTTACTCGAAGGGGCAAATGAGTGGAAAAAAATGGGAAGACGCTCTATCATCTAATTGTAC
>NZ_CALPDC010000062.1:0-12538 GCF_943193165.1 Weizmannia agrestimuris | reverse complement strand
AGATGGAAAAATTTTCTAAATGTGGATAAGTCATTTTATCATAAAACATCTAAAAATTGATGAATTTACTCTTCAGAGCTGAACGGATTAAAAATAAATTGACTTAATAAAGAGAGGTGGATTACCCTTAAAGTAGTTAATTTATTTTCCTGCTCAGTGGATTTTATAAAGATAGTGATGATATGGGCAACAGGCATATTGAATTTGCTGTAGAAAGCTGAGAAAAATCACAGGGAGGAAAATCAAATGAAAAAGCTCGAGATAGAAGCCGACTTATATTGTATACATTGTGAAACAGAAGTCACACATAAAGTCACATATATTAATGATATAATCACAAAAATAGAGTGTGAACAATGTCATCGGGTAATTGATAAAAATATTGATTTTGGAAAAGTATTTTATCAGGAAATTTATAATAGGATATCAACAAAACCGTTTAGACTAACTGAGGAATACAAACAAGACCTTAGTGAATTTCTTTCCAAATTACCTTTTCGGGTGATTACGAAGCCTTACAGAGTGATAAAAGATCTAAACGAGACCAGAAAGATTATTGGGGAATATAAGATACATCATCATAATTAAGTTCTTTGAGTATAGCCCAACTAGTACGGTATAGGTAAAAGTCTTGGAGCAATTTTTGGAATGTTACATCGAATGATTTCCAATTGAATGAGTGGTAATAAACAATTTAGCAGAGCGGTGCCTGTCACTCTTTTTCGGGTATGCAGGCACCGCTTATGACTTTTGGAGGGAGTTGCAGATGCCATACACCAAATTTGAACAGTCATTAAATGAAGCCTTTTTTTTCGCTACTCCGGGTTTTGTTGAGATAAAGGAAAAGGATGCGTTGTTGCAGTGTGGGGGTTTGGATCAAGCGTATATAAAAGAAATTTTCAAATCGGGCGTAAGTATGGATGCCGGACGGGAAAAGGCGGGAGCCGTTTACTATTTTCCAATTGTTCGGGAGATGAAAGTGATCTCCGTCTTATTGTTGCGGCCGAAACAGGGCGAGAAAGAAAGGTTCGCCCGGGACATTCAATACTTGAAGTTATTGTCAGAACTGGCATGCCAGTGGGTGGCTGAGAAATTAGAAAGGGAATCATGGCAAAAAAGGTTCGGGGAGATCCATCTCGAAACCCGGAAACTGATTCAATCGATCACCGAGCCTTTTTGTCTAGTGGATCAAGACGGATTGATCCAAGAAATGAATGAACATATGGCTTCGCTTTTTCGCAAAAGAAGGACCACCTTAATGGGTGAAAAGATTACGCAATATATCACAAAGGAAAAATGGGAAAGCATCAAAAGTGGGAAAGAAAAGGATGAGACGGTGGTGCAAGTGCCGGGAAACAAGGGAGAAGCCTATTTTGCCACCATTCAACCGGTAAAAAACAAACAGGGGATTGTCTCGTATATGATCCTTTTGAAATCAAAGAAGACAGAAAAACCGGAGCAGGCCGGCCGGCGCCTTTACCATTTTGAGGATATTCTCGGTGTAAGTGAGATTTTAAAACAGACGATCCAGTCGGCAAAAAGGGTGTCGAAAAGCGATGTAACCATCATGCTGCGCGGCGAGAGCGGGACGGGAAAGGAAATGTTTGCCCAGGCCATCCATCATGAAAGTGAGCGAAAAAATCAGCCTTTTGTTGCCTTAAACTGCGCGGCGATACCTGAAAACTTGCTGGAAAGCGAACTGTTTGGCTATGAAAAAGGGGCCTTTACGGGAGCGGAAAAAGAAAAACCGGGGCGCTTTGAACTGGCCAATCACGGCACGCTGTTTTTAGACGAGATCGGGGATATGTCCTTGTATCTGCAGGCAAAAATACTCCGGGTGTTACAGGAAAAAACTTTGGAAAGGATTGGATCAAACAAAAGCAGGAAGATCGATGTCCGCATTATCACAGCAACACACAGAAATTTGGAGGAATTGATCAGAAAGGGAGAATTCCGGGAAGATTTGTATTACCGGATCAGTGTAATTCCCATTTATATTCCGCCACTCAGGGCAAGAAAAGAAGACCTGTCTGTCCTGATTGAGCATTTTACCCGGAAATATTCAAAAGATTTGAATAAGCATCCAAAAAGTTTAGCGGCGGAAACGCTCGACAGGCTTATGCAATATGATTGGCCGGGAAATATCCGGGAGTTACAAAATGTGGTCCGCCATTTTGTGGAATTGGAAATTGGGGATATGGTAACATTGGAGAGCCTCCCATCCTCTTTGCAAACGGGGTCAAAATCATTGCCTCCATCTGTAAAAAAATCGGCACGGACCAATCATTATCAAACCAGGCTGGACAAAAGGCAAGTACTGGAATTGTTGGAACGGAACGGCCGGAGTACAGAGGGGAAGAAAAAAACAGCAGCGGATTTGGGAATCAGTTTGGCTACTTTGTACCGTTATTTAAAGAAAATGCAGGGATAAAAATGAGAATCATGAGAAAACGTGCGAAAAGATGAGAAAAAAAGAGAAATTTAAATACAATATGTTGAAAACGGCAAATTTGCGTGCCTTTTTCTCAAACCATAAAATGAGAAAAACGATTTTATAAACTTTAAAAATGTCCGAATACATTGCAAAATGAACGATTCTGTCCGTTTATATTTTTGGCACGATATTTGCATTGTATTTGGTGAGGGGTGAGGTCGTGAGCTGGTTCATTCACAAGGAAGACATTGCTTACATAAGCGCCGGCGCAAAATTTTTATCCAGCGGAGGCGGCGGGGATACGAAAATAGCAGCGTATTTGCTTTTGTCTGCTATGGAAGAAGATGACGTGATAGAAGTAAAAACCGCAGTTGAAATGGCAGACGAGTGGGTCGTGCCGGTCGCAGCCGCAGGGTCCACGGTGTTAATGAAAGAAGACTTGCCTACAGGGGAAGAAATTGTAAAAGCGTTGAAAAAATATGAAGCTGTGTCAGGCAGAAAAGCAGACGCTGTGATTTCAATGGAGATAGGGGGGATTAATGCATTAACCCCTTTACTGGCTGCGTTCAAATGTCATCTTCCGGTCATTGATGGAGATGGGATGGGCAGATCCTTCCCGGAACTGGAGATGGTGCATTTCTATCATACTGAAATCCCGGTAGTTCCACTCACTGCCCGTTCAAAAGACGAAACGCTTGTGATAAATGAAGCAAAGCATGTCCCACGCACATTGAAAGAATTTATGTTTCAGCAGGATGGGTATTGCCATTTTGCTTGCTTCGGGGCTAGTGGGTCCCGTATGAGGGCGGCCATGATACCGGGAACATTGAAGCTGGCGCTGGAAATTGGAAAAATACTTGCCCAAAACGCCTCTATCTGGATGAAAATAAAGCAGTTGCGCCATGCCTTTTTTCAGTCAGTATATGGGGAAATGGAGCTTGCGTTTGTCGGGAAAATCCGGGCCATCAATCGCTGGTTTGAAGCGGAAATGCTGGTGGGCACGTTGGAACTGGCCGGGCAGATGGAATACCATAAAAAACGCGCAAAACTGTATTTTCAAAATGAATTTCTTTCTTTTCAAGTTCCGGATACGTGCCAGTGTATAACCCCTGATTTAATCATTCTCGTTCATTATGAAACCGGGCTGCCTATCGCTGTATCGGAACTCCGTGAAGGGATGATGGCCATGGTTTTAACGGTAAAGGCTCCAGGACTGTATCAAACGAAAAAAATGCTTGCGCAAACGGGTCCTGAAATGTTCCGGATTCCAAATCAGTTTCTTCAGAAGGAAACGGCCGGGAGGAGGCAGCAAGGTGAAAATTGGCATTGATATTGGCGGAACCAACACACATGCCGTTTTGGTTTCCAGTGATGGAAAACTCAAAATGGTTGCCAGTTCTTTGACCACCCCTGATGTATATACAGGCGTATATCGTTCAACGAAGGCCCTGCTGCAAAAATCAGAGATCAGGGCAGAAGAAGTAAAAGGGATTTATATCGGAACAACAGAACTGATGAATGCCGTACACGATGAGAAGGTTTTAGCAAAAACAGCTTTAATCCGGATTGCAAGAAGGCCTGTCCATATCACCCCGGCGCTTAAATGGCCGGCAACACTTCGAGGGTTGGTCACAGAGCCGTATTTTATAGAAAGTGACCATGGCTACAACAAGAGCGGCGGCCGGATCGCGGACTTCAAACCGCTCGAAGTGCTTTATCAATCCATTGCTGAGGGAAAAATTGATGCCGTCTGCATCGTGGGCAGCTATTCCCCTTTGTATGAAAATGAGGAAGTTGCGGTAAAAAATGAAATTCGGAAAAGATTCCCGGAAATGCCTGTTACGGTTTCCCATTCATTTGGCACCCTTGGGTTTATGGAACGGGAAAATGCCACTTTGCTCAACAGCTTATTGTCGAGAATGATCGAAAAAATGCTTGCCAATTTAGCGGAAGGCTTCTCCTCTCTCTTGCTGGAATGCCCTTTTTGGCTGACGCAAAATAACGGTTCGTTAATGTCTGTTGAACAAGCGATGAAATTCCCGGTTCTAACGCTTGCTTCCGGAGCGGCCAACAGTTTGAAAGGGGCAGCGAAACTTTCCGGGCTTCAAGATGTGATTGCGGTGGATATCGGCGGAAGCAAGGTGTATGCTGCACGTGTTGCCGGCGGGGATTTGCCTGAAGTCATGGGCTCTTCCGATTTCCCCGGCTTGGAAGCAGGGCTTGAGATGCCGGAAATCATTTCCCTACCTTTTGGCACAGGGAACAGGCCTGTTATCCGGAAGGGGGAAGTGGAGCTGTTGCCGCTGATTTCGAATGATATTAAGCAATACGGCATTGCCTGGGGAGGAGATGCACTGACAGTCAGTGATTGCTTTCTTAAGCTCTTTCCTGATGCTTTTTATGACCCCGAACTCCAAACAGAAAAATTAAAATATGTACCAACGAATGATTGTGCGATGGTTGTCCAATATGTGGTGCAAAAAATAAAAGAAATCCTGGACCGGTTGCAAAATGAAGAAAAAAACCTCCCCATTGTACTGGTCGGCGGGGGCAGCCCGCTTTTTAACCCGAAATTATTCGGAAAGTACCAAAAAGTGCTGAATCCGGCCGGCTATCCGTATAGCGGGGCAATCGGGGCTTGTGATGCGACCATCAGCGAAGTGTCAGATAAAGTGTACTGGTTAAATGACCACTCAAAAGAAGAAGTGGTGGCCGAAGCAGCTTCTGCCTGCAAATTAGAAGCCATCAAAAAGGGCGCAGATCCTGATACCGTCAAACTTGCTTATATAGAAGAGTATCCTTTTGAGTACATGAAAGGGGAAATTCTCCGGATCAAAATAAAAGCTGTAGGCGAGCAAATTTTATAAAACGGAGGCTGCAAAATGCAAAAAAAATCAAGTCTTGGTGATGATTATGCTCTGTCCCGGGTGCCGTCGTCCGGCCGACAATCGTTGTGGAATATCACCATTGTCCGGGTTGGCTCATTAGCAACGATTTCACAATTTATTCTGGGGGCTTCATTAGGATACGGGATGAACTTTTGGCAGGCTTTTTGGGCAACGATGTTCGGCAGTGTCATCCTTGAAGTCATTAGTTTTCTGCTTGGCTATGCGGGTGCAAAAGAAGGGATGTCAACCAGCCTGCTATCCCGGTGGACGGGCTTTGGCAGGTACGGGTCAAGCATCATTGGCGCTGTAATTGCCATTTCTTGCATCGGCTGGTTTGGCGTACAAAACGCTGTCTTTGCCCAGGGGATCGTGCAATCCACGAACGGGGCGATCAGCCTGCCGGTTGCGGCCGCGATTACAGGCTTGGGTGTAACGGTTCTTGTCATCTTTGGTTTTAAAATTTTAAGTGTAACAGCATCCATCGCTGTTCCTGCTTTTCTATTGGCAGTGGCAGTTGGCATTTATGATGTGCTCAACAAATCCTCTATTACGGAGTTAGTGGCAAGCGCACCTGCCGGAAAACCGCTGACAATGGGTGTTGCCGCAACAATGGTGGCGGGCGGGTTTATTATCGGAGCCGTGATTACGCCGGATTTCAGCAGATTTGCCAAAAACGGGAAAGATGTTTTCTGGATGACGATGATCGGCACCATTGTCGGTGAGCTTGGGATCAATATGATTGCCGTACTCATGGCGCTTGCTGCCAAAACAAGTGACGTGGCGAGCATCATGATGCAAACTTCCGGGTGGCTGGGCGCATTGGTTGTTGTTTTTTCCACCGTTAAAATCAATAACTTGAACTTGTATTCATCATCACTCGGTTTTACAAATATCTTTGACACCATATTGAACATCAAATTGAATCGGGGCCTCGTGACGCTCGCGATCGGCATCATCGGGACGTTATTGTCTGTGATGGGCATCCTCGGCCGCTTTACGGATTTTCTTGTTTTTCTCGGCGTTCTGGTGCCGCCGATTGCTGGCATCATCGTCGTGGATTACTTTGTACTAAGAACGCACAAGAAGGAATTGGATGCCAGCCGGATGAAAGGAACCTTGCCGGAGACAGAAGAAAATGTAAACTGGGTTACGATGATCTCCTGGGCTGCGGGTTTTGCAGTCGGATACTTTGTGAAAATGGGGATCCCGTCCATCAATTCTTTGGCGGCGAGTGCAGCGGTGTATCTGGCAGGCATGCTGGCTGTCCAAGCCGTCAGGAAAAACGCCGCTGAAGAAAAAATTGCATCTTAAAGAATCTGAATATTGGAGGCCTAAAAAGCAATGAGAAAAATCGGAATACAAGAAATAGAAGATATCGCAGTTGGAGCCGCCTTGCTTGGCACAGGGGGCGGGGGTGACCCGTACATCGGGAAGCTGATGGCAATCCAGGCAATTGAAGAATACGGCGAAGTCACTTTATTGGATGCGGATGAAGTGCCGGATGATGCCCTGGTGGTTCCTTCCTCCATGATGGGCGCGCCGACTGTCATGCTGGAAAAAGCGCCTAGCGGTGAGGAAGCATTCGTTGCCTTTCAAAAATTAGAAACGTATCTCGGCGATAAAATTTATGCTACTTTTCCCATTGAAGCCGGGGGGGTAAACTCCATGCTGCCCTTTGCGCTAGCGGCGAAACTGGGGTTGCCTGTTGTCGATGCGGATGGAATGGGGCGGGCTTTTCCGGAACTGCAAATGGTGACATTTTATCTGGACGGGATAGCTGCAACGCCGGCCGTTTTAGCGGATGAAAAAGGAAATACCGTTGTCCTTTCTACCATCGATAATGTTTGGACAGAAAGGATTGCCCGGGCAGCAACGGTCCAAATGGGAGGATCTGCGATGACTGCCATGTACGCGATGAAAGGGAGAAATTTAAAAGAAAGCGGCGTCCGCAATATTTTAAAACTCGAAGAAACCATTGGCAAAACGATCCGGAAAGCAAAGGAAAACAACGCAAATCCAATTCGGGAAGTTGTCAAAAGCGTCAAAGGGTTTCCGCTGTTTTCCGGCAAAGTGAAAGATATTAACCGTAAAACGGAATCCGGATTTGCAAGAGGGACAGCAACGTTTGAAGGCATGCATGAAAATAAAGGAGAGACGCTTACGCTTCGGTTTCAAAACGAGCATCTTTTGGCCCGGACGGAAGAACGTTTATTGTGCATGACCCCGGATTTAATCGCTGTTTTGGATGCGGAAACGGGGCTCCCGATCACAACAGAGGGAATTCGTTACGGCGCCCGGTGTGTTGTCATTGGAATTCCGTGCCATCCAAAATGGAGAACAGAAAAAGGACTGGCAACGGTCGGCCCGAAATATTTCGGATATGATGTGGACTATGTTCCGGTGGAAGAACTTGCAAAAGAAGGAGTGCGTTCATAATGGGAGTTTACCGTGTTGGAATCGACGTTGGCGGCACACATACAGATGCCGTTTTACTGGATGAAAAGAATACTGTGATTGCGGAAACCAAATCGCCGACAACGGAAGACGTGGCAACAGGCATATACCATGCGATGCATAAGATCATCAGCGATGCCAATGTCCCGCGCGATCAAATATACTATGCCATGCTTGGCACGACACATTGTACAAATGCCATTGTAGAAAGAAAGAGATTAAATCATATTGCGGTTGTGAGGATCGGCGCGCCGGCCACATTGGCTGTGAAACCGTTGATCGGCGTTCCGGAAGATTTAAGGGAAGCGTTAGGGAAACACGTTTATCTCGTTCGCGGCGGCCATGAGTTTGACGGCCGGGAAATTACAGCGCTCGATACCCATTATCTTTTTCAAATTGCCAGGGAAGTGAAAGGAAAAGTAGATTCTATTGCGATCACTTCCGTCTTTTCACCTGTTTCCCAGGACCATGAGCACAGGGCAAGCGAAATTTTTAGGGAAGTATTAGGAGATGAGGTTGCGATTTCGTTATCGTCCGAAATTGGTTCCGTCGGCCTGCTTGAACGGGAAAATGCAACCATTTTGAATGCAGCGGTTGTCAATGTTGCCAAAACAGCCGCAGAAGGATTTATTCAGGCACTCGAAAATGAAGGTATCAAAGCACGCGTCTTTTTCGGGCAAAACGACGGCACGCTGATGTCGGTTGATTATGCCGTAAAATATCCGATTTTTACGGTTGCTTGCGGACCGACCAATTCACTGCGCGGCGCTTCTTATTTAAGCCAATTGTCTGATGCGATCGTGGTCGATGTCGGGGGGACGACTTCGGATGCCGGCGTACTTGTCAACTCTTTCCCCCGGGAGTCATCGCTTGCCGTTGAAATCGGCGGAGCGCGGACAAATTTCCGCATGCCGGATCTCATTTCAATCGGTCTTGGCGGCGGGACAATCGTACGAATCCGGGATAACGGGGAGTTCACAATCGGGCCGGACAGCGTCGGTTACAGGCTTCCGGAAAAAGGTTTGATTTTCGGGGGAGACACCCTCACCACCACCGATGTGGCAGTAGCACTTGGAAAAGTGGAACTGGGCGACCCGGAAAAAGTAGCGCATCTTGACAAAAAAGTGATGCAGCAGGTGTATGGCAGAATGGTGGAAATGGTCGAAGAAGCTATCGATAAGATGAAAACAAGTGCGGCACCGGTTCCGGTCATCCTTGTTGGCGGCGGGAGTGTATTGCTGCCGGACTCTTTAAAGGGCGCATCACGGGTCATCCGCCCGGAACATTCCGGTGTTGCCAATGCGATTGGTTCTGCGATTGCACAAGTCAGCGGCCAAATTGAAAAAATTTACGTTCTTGACGAAATAGGCAGGGAACAGGCATTGGAATCTGCCAAATCCCAGGCGAAGCAAGAAGCGATCAAAGCAGGGGCAGATCCCGGCAGCCTTGTCATCGTGGATATAGAAGATGTGCCGCTCGCCTATCTTCCGGGAAATGCGACAAGAATCCGGGTGAAGGCAGCCGGAGAACTGGGGCGGATGCCAGTTGCCTCGATTTAAATTCTTGGATGTTGAAGCCGGGAAAGCACGTGAATTCTAACTGGTGCCGGATAGGAATGAGAAATCTGCCAAAGATGGATCTTTGGCAGATTTTTAGCAGGGGGGTCAATTTTTCTCCAACCAAACGAGTGTTGGGCAGGGAGCCCCGTCAGGTTTGTCAATCGTTGCTTCACGATGATCTATGGGTTTGTTCTTTCATAATATGATCTAATCGGGATAACCCTTTTTCTGCAGTATGCATCATCTCGTCAAACAATTCCTGCACTGTCGGAATCGTATGAATAAGGCCGACGACCTGTCCGGCCCAAGCATAACCTTTTTCTTCATTCCCGTCATAAATATAGTTGCAATTTGCGCTACCGCTAATCATCTCTTTCAGGCCTTCGTAGGATGCCCCTTCCTGTTCACGTTCCATAATATTCAAGGCAAAGCGGTTTTTCAAGACCCGGCCCGGTGCCCCTAATGTTCTCTTAATCACTACTGTATCCGTTTCTTTTGCATGCACGATGGCCTGCTGATATTTCTCGTGTGCATGAATACATTCTTTGGTGGCAATAAAACGGGTCCCCATTTGAATTCCTTCTGCGCCAAGAGCAAGGGCAGCCAATAATCCACGCCCGTCCCCAATGCCCCCGCCGGCGATTACAGGAACGGATACTTCGTCTGCAACCCGGGGAATGAGCACCATGCCGCCAATGTCGTCCCGGCCTAAATGGCCCCCGCCTTCCTGCCCGACGGCGATCACTGCGTCTGCACCCAATTGTTCAGCTTTTTGTGCTTGTCTTGTTCCAGCCACAAGCACAAGTGTACGAATGTTTTCTCCTTTTATCCTTTCGAAGACCGGTTGCGGGTTACCGCCACTGATGGAAATGGCTGGAACCTTTTCTTCAATGGCCACTTCAAGCAACTCCTCGTACCGGCCGTTATACCTTGCGATTGCAAAGTTTACACCGAAGGGCTTCCCGGTTAATTTTCGTACTTTGTGAATTGCATTGCGAAGTTTTTCAGGTGTTCGCAGCGTCGCGGCAGTGATTTGCCCCAGGCCGCCCGCATTGGAAACAGCAGCAGCTAATTCCGCATATCCGAGATAAGCAAGGCCTCCTTGGATAATGGGGTATTTTATTTTTAATATCTCCGTAATGCGAGTTCTCATTTTTACCGGCCCCTATTTGACTGAATTCCTTTTTTCTTCGTTAAGTGATAGCTTTGCCTTATCATATCACAGATTTCTTCCTCCGGGACGGTGCCGTCAAGAATAACGGAATTCCAATGTTCTTTGTTCAGATGGTATGCCGGAACAACAGCGTGGTATTTCCGGCGATAAAAGTCCAGCCAGCCGTTTTCACCTTTCACATTGATCCAAATATGGCCGTTTCTTTCAAAAATCCAGGCAAAGACTTTTTTATTTTTTTTGTGGCGCATTAATGTCCAATTCTTATCTTTAAAGGGGTAATCTTCATACGTGTTTTCCAGTTTTAAACAGTAATGGATAGCGTCCTCTCTTGTTTTCATTTATGATGCTCCTTCAACATGCTGTTATTTATATTATATAAAAATGTTAGGGATTACCGTCATTTTTTCCTGCTTTCTTAACGTAGGCGTGCTCTATGTAAAGGAAGGTCACCGAATTTTCTTGTTTTCTTAACGTAGATGCGGTCTAAGTAAGGGAGGGACGCCGAATTCTCTCACTTTCTTAACGTAGACATGCTCTATGTAAAGGAAGGACGCCGAATTTTCTCGCTTTCTTAACGTAGACGGGTTCTATGTTAAGGAACAGCGCCGTTTATTCGTATTTTTTTGCTTTATATTGGTTTGAGTGGCGAAACTTTTTCAGCGTTCATCCTTCCTTTATCGTATTGTTGTTATTTTATTTTTTTTGCGTCACGATTCCTGATGCAATTGGAATTCCCATGCCAATGATTACGATAGGTAAAAACCATTTACCAAACCCGTTTCCCCATCCCATTGCAATCACAATGGATTCCAATAAGATTAAAGCAAAGAAAATCAGACAAATATTTTTCAATTGATTTAGCAGTTTCCGGCTATGCACATAAAATTGTTTTGCATTTGATTCATTTAATCGATCAGGATAATTATAAATATGAGGGAATTTTTCCAAAACCTGCATCAATAGCGCAAGGATTGCCCCCACGCCGGGTAAAATCAAAAGTTCCCATTTTGATCCCCAACGATCGACTTTACCGGAGGCATCATAATGTCCGGGAACTTTTTCTGGAAGTTTCCCCCAAACGCTAACCAGAAAAATAATCGAACCAAAGAAAAATAAATAGCCAATGATGTCCCAAAACCATTCGCTTTTTGTCTTGGGAATTTTCAATTTGGGCCGCTTCCGGGAGTTTGGCATGCCATTTCCCCTCCAATCCAGTTTAAAAATTTTTTGTATACGACAGCGTCTCCAAGTGCAAGCTTTTTTACATTCCATGCCATCTTTATTTATATACGACAAAAGCAGCCAAATTCCTTATCAAATTTGAAATTGGTTTTTTTATCCGGACTTCTCTCTAGAGCGGGTTGTGTATGGTAAACTAATGATGTCTTTGCCACTTTGAAAGGGGCTCCAGTTTTTTCACCATTTGAGTCCATATGGAAAGAAGGAGAATAAAATTTGAAAATTAACCGGACGGGCGCATGGTTTCTGCTATTATTCTTCATGCTTTTTTGCAGTGGTTGCGGCCAAACCCAATCCACTAACAGCCAGCCAGTAAAAGAAAAGCAAGTGCAGCATATAAGTGCGGCAAAATCAGAGAGTAAGGCCGACAGTAAAACCGTTAACAAAACAGACAGCCATCATAAAAGTACTGCATCACTTCCAAAAGGAAAACTAAAGGTTTATTTTTTTGACGTCGGGCAAGGGGACAGCATCCTCATCCAAACGCCAAAAGGAGAAAATGTGTTAATTGATCCCACATTTCGCACGTCTTAAATAAAATTCATTTTAATTTTTGAATGAACTATATTTAAACATTTTAGTGGGATGATATCTTCTTATTTTTGAGGAATTTTCGATAAAGTTCTTTTCAATTCGACATTCTTTTCATGAATTCCTCCTGTTGTGTGTTATTTGCCTTGGTTTTCGACATTTTTTGACGCGTATATTGATAGATCATACCCGCATAATTCAATGATTTTTTTGGCTTGTGAATCAATATTATCGGGTAAGAGCCTTATTTTTTGTTGAT
>NZ_CALPDC010000061.1:0-12599 GCF_943193165.1 Weizmannia agrestimuris | reverse complement strand
GGATGCAACGTGTTTTGTCTTTTTGGCCGGTTCAAAAGGACATTTCGAGCCTAGGTGCGGCTTGTTTTGTCCTTTTGGCCGGTTCAAAAAGACATTTCGGGCTCGGGTGCAGCGTGTTTTGTCTTTTTGGCCGGTTCAAAAGGACATTTCGAGCCTAGGTGCGGCTTGTTTTGTCTTTTTGGCAGGTTCAAAAGGACATTTTGAGCCTAGGTGTGGCTTGTTTTGTCTTTTTGGCAGGTTCAAAAGGACATTTTGAGCCTAGGTGTGGCTTGTTTTGTCCTTTTGGCAGGTTCAAAAAGACATTTCGGGCCCGGATGCAGCGTGTTTTGTCTTTTTGGCTGGTTCAAAAGGACATTTCGAGCCTAGGTGCGGCTTGTTTTGAGTCTACGTTAAGAAAGCACGCAAAAACGAAGACCTTCCTTCACATAGGGTACGTCTACGTTAAGGAAGCGCGGAAAAAAGGCGGCCTTCCTTAACATAGAGCCCGTCTATGTTAAGAAAGCGCGGAAAAACGAAGACCTTTCTTCACATAGGGCGCGTTTCGAGTGCAAGCTTTTCCCTGCATTTTTAAAAAACTTGCATTAAATTGATGCCAAAGCTGTCAGCATCCTTGCCAAATTTAGGAATTTGGCTTATTCAGCAAGTTCCAATTTAAAACAAGATCGCTTATTTGAAAAGGTGATCAACATTTCCGGGCCATTTGACGTACGCTTTAGAAATAGGAGCATCTCTATTGACATAGTATACCGGGGAGAGGTATATTTTACATATACGAGGAGGCCAGGATATGGAGGAATTGGATATCATGATGGATGCCCGGAATGAAGCTTCCGTTTGCCCCGCCCACAGTGAACGTAAAAGCCACCATTCGGAAAAAGTGAAAAGGAACCTGGTCAGCAGGTTGAACCGTATTGAAGGGCAGGTAAGAGGGGTCAAAGGCCTCATCGAAAAAGATACCTATTGCGACGATGTCATTACCCAGATTGCTGCCATCCAATCTGCCTTAAACGGCGTGTCGAAGATCCTGCTTGAGGGCCATTTGAAAAATTGTGTCCTGGAACGGATTCAAGAAGGGGATCTCGATGTACTGGATGAATTTTTAGTAACCATACAAAAAACAATGCGAAAATAAAGGAGCGAATGGATCATGGAAAAAGTAACCTTAAATGTACAAGGCATGTCTTGCGAACATTGTGTAAAAGCGGTTAAAGGAAGCGTCGGCGAATTGTCAGGCGTGAAAAATGTAGACGTTCATTTGGCAGAAGGAAAAGTGGATGTTGAATTCGATCCGAATGAAGTGACGCTTGATAAAGTAAAAGAAGCCATTGAAGACCAAGGCTATGAAGTAGCGTAAATCCGGACAAAACGGGCTGTGCTTTCGGGCACGCTCTCTTTTTTCAAAAAAATATACCTATAGAGGGTATAAAAGGCGTCAGGAGGAATGGATATGGCCGCATCACTACAGGAAAAAAAGGCCGAAAGCGTCACGCTTGGCATTACCGGCATGACGTGTGCAGCTTGCGCCAACCGGATTGAAAAGAATTTATCAAAAGTGGAAGGCGTCAAAAAAGTAAATGTGAACCTGGCAACAGAAAAAGCTGCCATTCAATACGATTCGAAACAGGCGACCGTCGAAAATTTGATCGAAAAAGTGGAGAAAACGGGTTATGGTGTATTAGAAGAAAAAGCGCAGCTCAATATTATGGGCATGACATGTGCGGCATGCGCCAACCGCGTGGAGCGGGCGCTGAAAAAAACCCCCGGTGTTGTTCGCGCCGCCGTCAACCTGGCAACGGAAACGGCAAGTGTTACATACCTGCCGGGGCAGGCAAGCGCTGAACAAATGATTGCCGCTGTAAAAAAGGCCGGCTATGACGCAAAAATAAAAGGCGAAATGGATCCGGACTATGAAAAGAAGATGCGTGAGAAAGCATATAAAAAGCAAAAAATAAAATTTGCAGTTGGTGCTGTCATCTCCGTCTTTTTCTTGTTGCAAATGATCTCGGATATCGCTATGCATTACGGCGGCAGCTTTTCTTTCCACATGAATCCATGGCTACAGCTTTTGCTTGCTACCATTGTGCAAATTTTTGTCGGCGGCCATTACTACCGGGATGCTTACCATGCAATCCGGGGCGGGAGTGCCAATATGGCCGTTTTGGTTGTGCTTGGGACGTCTACGGCCTATTTATACAGCCTTGTTCTCACCATCCTCGGTTCCGGGCGCATGCTTTACTTTGAGGCATCCGCCATTGTGATGACGCTGATCGTTCTTGGCAAACTGATGGAAACGAGGGCAAAGGGCCAAACATCTGAAGCGATGAAAAAACTGATGGGCCTGCAGGCAAAAACGGCCCGAGTCAACCGGGGCGGAAAAGAAATTGAAGTACCGGTTGAAGAAGTCGTCCCCGGTGATATTCTTTTTGTCCGCGCCGGAGAAAAAATTCCGGTTGACGGCGTCATCACAGAAGGGGCTTCTTCTGTCGATGAGTCCATGCTGACCGGCGAAAGCATGCCTGTTTCAAAAAAAGCGGGCGATGCCGTCATCGGTGCGACATTGAATAAAACCGGTTCGTTCCGTTTTAAAGCCACAAAAGTCGGGAAAAATACGGCGCTCAGCCAGATCATTAAACTCGTGGAAGAGGCGCAAGGGTCGAAAGCGCCGATCCAGCATCTGGCTGACCAGATTTCGGGTATTTTCGTACCGATCGTCATATTGATTGCACTGGTGACATTTGCGGTGACGTATTTTGCGGCCGGATTCACCCCTGCGATGGTCAGCATGGTTGCTGTGCTCGTCATCGCCTGCCCTTGCGCCCTCGGGCTTGCTACCCCGACAGCAGTCATGGTAGGAACCGGCCTCGGTGCTGAAAACGGCGTGCTGATCAAAAGCGCGGAGCATTTGCAAAGCGCCCATCGCATTACGACCGTTGTACTCGATAAAACCGGCACGATTACAAAAGGAGAGCCGGAAGTAACAGATCTCATTCCATACGGCGGTTTTTTAGAGGATGATTTGCTTGCCATTTCCGCCGCAGCCGAAAAAGGATCGGAACACCCGCTTGGTGCAGCCATTGTAAAAAAAGCAGCTGAAAAAGGCTTGCAACTGCCAAATGTTAAGGAATTCGAAGCAGTCCCGGGCCATGGTATCCGGGTTAAAATAGAGGAAAGAGAAGTTTTGATCGGGAATAAAAAAATGATGCAGGATGCGCATATCCGGATCGACGATGTGATCAACCAAATGGAAAAACTTGAGGAAGACGGCAAAACGGCCATGCTGGTTGCAATGGATGGCGCGCTTTCCGGACTGATTGCTGTTGCGGATACGGTAAAAGAAACATCGGCAAAAGCGATCCGCATGTTGAAAGAAATGGGCATTGAAACGGTCATGATGACAGGCGATAACCGCCGTACTGCCGAAGCGATTGCCCGGCAAGTCGGCGTTGATCGTGTGCTCGCGGAAGTGCTGCCGGAAGATAAATCTAAAGAAGTTGAAAAATTAAAGCGTGCCGGCAACATCACCGCAATGGTCGGCGACGGGATCAATGATGCCCCGGCTCTTGCTGCAGCCGATGTCGGAATTGCGATTGGAACCGGGACAGATGTTGCGATGGAGGCCGCTGATATTACATTAATGCGCGGCGACCTAATGGGGATTGTCAACACAATCCGCTTGTCGAAAGCAACGATGCGGAAAATCCGCCAGAACCTGTTCTGGGCTTTTGCTTACAATGTGGTTCTGATCCCGGTGGCAGCATTCGGGCTGTTAAATCCGATCCTGGCCGGAGCTGCCATGGCCTTCAGTTCTGTGTCAGTTGTGGGCAATACCCTGTTCTTGCGCAAATGGCAGCCGGTATAAAACGACATATAGAAAATAAATAAGCCGTTATTTTGGTCGATCAAAATAACGGCTTTTTTGTTTCATTTTTTTGAATGGAGACACCTAATCCGTACTCTGTATGCAATAATATATCAGATCAGTTTGCTTTTAAAAATGATTTGAAATTTACTGATAACAGAATGGACATGTCCAAATGGATTAACAATGTTTGTTTTAACCGCGGCACTCGTTGTGGAGAAGATTGCATACGGGCAAGCAATCATAGCGGGCATCGGCGGTTTCTCATATGATACTGGATATCCTGGGAGTGGTGAATGAAACTTGAATAGGATTCAAAGAATTAAAAACACCTATTATGCGTTCAATATTTTGTATAACATGGGGATTATGGTGTTTGGCGGGACGTTATATTTATATATGAAGTCCATCCATGATAGTTATGCTGATATTAATCTGTTTTTATCCATTTTTTGGATTGTTGGTTTTATTACGGAAATCCCGTCCAGCGTGATTGCGGATACTTTTGGAAGGAAAAAAACGCTGATTAGCAGTTGCGTGATCAGGAGTATTGGCCTGTTCCTGCTGTTTTTTGATTGGGGAAATATGGTTTTTCTTATTCTAAGTGCGATTTTTACCTTGCTTGGCGAATCTTTAAGATCGGGCACAGTGGATTCATGGATGATAGATAGCATTCGTGAGGAAGAATAGGATTATCCGTTTGAAAAAGTATTTTCTAATAACCAAGTATTCGGGACAACTTTCACCTTATTAGCGGGATATGTTGGTGCACAAGTTTTAGGGAATATCGATTTAAGCTATCCTGTTTTAGCGGGGGCTATTTTACTTTTATGCCCCATGGCCGTAGCCGTATTCTTTATGAAAGAACCGGCGCCGGTGGAACAAAAACAAGCAGGCACTTGAAAGCTGATTCAGCATCACCATGCATTTTCGCAGATGCCTGATTTTAAATATTGAGGCAAAGCTTGCTGGCAAATCGGATTCGTTCAGCAAACCCTAATGATTGGGGATTGAATCATTCATAAAATCAATCCGTTAAAGGGCAAAAGATGATCAAATTTTTTGCAAATGATGGGGTGTACACCATTGCGCCAATGCGGGATAGATGTTATCATAGATAGAGCATTACCGTGAAACGCGAATGGTTTTGACAATGGAATAGATTGTCTTAAAGGAGGAGACTGTCACCAAGGGATACGTATGTCCCGCGGTGGCAGGCTTTTTTGCTTTCCGAAAAAAATGAAAGGGAGTGGTTTGATGGTAATGGGATTGACGGTTATTTTGTTATTGGTCCTGTGCCTGCCGTTTACAAAAATAGTGGAAAGGAATCTGGAAGCCTTTTTGTTCGTAATGGGCGTGGCAGCTTGTATTGTCAGCCGGTCATTTTCCTGGCATCTAGTGCAGGAAGCGCTACTGCACCCGCTCAATATCACGATTGCTGTGCTTGCGATGGGGCTTTTGTTCCGCTGGTTTGAGAAACCGATCGAAAAAGGAATCAGTCGGATCAGCCATGCGATGCCGTTTCGTTTGTTTATTGCGCTCTTTGTCATCATACTCGGTTTGCTGTCGAGCGTCATCACCGCCATTGTTGCCGCCATCGTTCTTGTCACGATCATTCGTTTTTTGCGGCTTGACCGGAAGACGGAAGTCCGTTTGGTTGTCCTCGCCTGTTTCGCCATTGGCCTTGGAGCTGTGCTCACGCCGATCGGGGAGCCACTTTCCACCATTGTCGTGAGCAAACTGGATGCGGACTTTTTTTACTTGCTGAGACTTACCGGCACTTCAGTGATCCCGGCTGTCATTCTTTTCGGCGTACTGGCTGCTTTGATCGTCAAACCGGGGCAGTATGCAAGCGCCATGGAAACCGCGGCAGGAAAAGAACCGAGCATAGCCTCCAAGGAAGATGAAGGGCTAAAAGCTGAACCGGCTTCAGAATCATACAAGGAAATTGTCATTCGCAGTTTCAAGATTTACTTGTTTGTCATGGCGCTCACTTTGCTCGGGGCAGGATTTGAACCATTTATTGAAGCCTATTTACTGGACCTAAATCCGCTCGTCCTGTATTGGATCAATATGGTTTCTGCTGTTTTGGATAATGCCACCCTTGCCGCAGCTGAAATCAGCCCGGCGATGGGTGATAAGGCGATTCAAGATATTTTGATGGGCCTGCTGATTAGCGGCGGAATGCTCGTGCCGGGGAATATTCCGAATATCATTGCCGCGGGAAAATTAAAAATCTCAAGCATTGAATATGCGCGCTTTGCATTCCCGCTCGGCCTGGCAGCAATGGTCGTTTATTTTGCGATCATCCTTTTCCTGGTTTAAAATAAGCGCTTCGTAACGAAGTCCTTACTTGCCGGCGGGTGCGAGCAAAGATGGAGAAAATGCGGCTGCTGCTGAATATCCGAAACCTGAGCCTGATCGGAAGAAGCAAGCGGTTTTCGCTCAGTAAAAAGCTTTATTCAGCTCTCTACCTCTGCAGCCGCAACTTCATCCATGCCGGAAATATGGCGGTATACATCCACAGTCGTATGTTTGTAGCTCGCCCGCGCCTTTAAATCGACTAAATGGGTTTGATCTTTTAAATCTTTGATCCGGATATTTTCAATAGTAATATGCTGCTTCTCAATCGCATCGAGGACGGAGGGTATGGCATCCCTGTTGCAGACGATCACTTTTATAATCAGGTCTTTATTACGCAATTTTGATTGTGCTGCTTTGCCCATTAAATAAGGGATAATTTCAACGCTAATGATGATGAGCACAACGCCGGCAATCGCCTCCATATAAAAACCGGCCCCGACAGCAATCCCGATTCCGCTCGCTCCCCAAATCATGGCGGCGGTGGTCAGGCCTGTAATGGTGTCATTGTCTTTTTTTAAAATCACCCCTGCCCCGAGAAAACCAATTCCGGAAACGATTTGTGCGGCAAGCCGGAGCGGGTCCATTGTAATCTGCACACTATGGGCATGGTTGAAAAGATAGGCAGACTGAATGGAAACAATGGTGAGGATGCAACTGATAATTGAAATGACAAGGCTGGTTTTCAGTCCGAGCGGCTTCCGCTTTAATTCCCTTTCCAGCCCGATAATCAGCCCCAGCACGGCCGTAATCCCAAGCTTATATAAAATTTCCAAATCTCCAAAAACCATCCGGCTTCCCCCCTTATAAAAAACACTGTTCAATGTTGCCTTTGCGCTATAAAATAAAAGTAAATAATCAAAAAAAGGAGAATTCGCAATTTGAATCCTTATATTGCTTTAATTGCGGGCGTACTGGCTGTCACATCCTCCGCCATTTTGGTGAAGTACAGTACGGCGGATGCCGGTGTGATTGCTTTTTATCGGTTATTCTTTACCACCATCATCATGATGCCAATCTTTCTGGCTGCCAGAAAGAAAGCGAAAATGCGCATGCTGAAAAAAGATGTGTTCTTTTCCATCCTTTCCGGGGCATTGCTCGCTTTCCATTTTATTTTATGGTTTAAATCGCTGAATTTGACATCGGTTGCCAGCTCGACTGTCCTTGTAACATTGCAACCGGTTTTTACATTTGCCGGCAGCTATTTTATTTTTCGGGAATCGCTCTCTCTTAAGGCGATTGTTTGTGCTGCATTTTCCATTTTCGGGAGCATCCTGATCAGCTGGGGCGATTTTTTTATCAGCGGAAAAGCACTCTACGGCGATGTTTTGGCGCTCATCTCCTGCCTTTTTGTTACAGCTTATATGATGATTGGCCAGTACGTACGGCAAAGGTCGGATGTGGTTTCATACACATTTATCGTCTACCTCGCGTCAACAGTTGTACTGTTTTTCTATGTGCTTTTTGCCGGAGAAGCTTTTTACCCGTATTCCGCCCGCAACTGGATCTGTTTTCTCCTCCTGGCCGTTTTGCCAACACTTGCCGGGCACTCTGTTTTTAGCTGGGTTGTCAAATGGATCAGTGCATCGGTTGTTTCTGTCGCGATCTTATTCGAACCGGTAGGCGCAGCCATTTTGGCCTATTTGCTTTTTGGAGAAAAAATTTCCTGGTTCCAGGCAGTTGGCGGGATCATTATTTTGCTGAGCATTGCCTATTTTTTGGCCCAGGATCATGCCGAACACCGCCGCGCTGTCAGGCTGAACGAAAAAAGCGAACCGGCCCGTTAGCCTCGGAACGTTTAAGACTTCGCTGCACTTGTGAGCGTTGAATCGCTTTAATATGCACCCCATGATAAAAGGAAGAAAATAAACCACAAGAAAGTTTCGTATATAAAAATATTATACCGTGCCGGGTACTTGGCCTACAACCGATACACTTGCAGCAACTAACGGCTGTTTTGGGGATGACTTGTGCCCCCCTGGATTTGACCGGTAGACGATTAAGGCCAATGGATGGCTGGCAAATGCAAGGGGGGAAAGGGATCAGTCATAAAGAAAAAAAAATCCGCGTGGCAGATGCCAAGCATAATCGGGGATTTCAACTTTCTTTGGAAAAGGGAGGATTGAGAATGAACAAGAAAAATCAAATTTTTTTAGCAATCCTTTTAATTTTGAGTGTGGCAGGTTTCATTGCCAACATGATCGTTGGCCCTGCTCCCCGCTGGATTAAGGCATACAATTTGTTAGTAGTCCTTGCCTGGGGTGTGTGGATTTTTCGCACAGGAAAAGAAAAAGGCCGTTATTGGTAAACCTGAATTCGTTACGATTAACAAACGTTGATCCTATATGGGTGGTCATGATGCTATCTTAAGAGCCTTTGCCAAAATGCTATATCTCCTGGCATCCGTGACTGGATGATCAGCGCAATTTTAAGAGGCCTCTCTTTTTTTCGCTACGGGGAAATCTGTAAATTCACCACAGCAATGTAAACGAATGCGAAATCAATTGAGGGTCAGGGGGGATTGCGGGGAAAAGGAGGTGGGATCGGGATCATCGTAAGAAGGATTCATCCTCCTCAATAGAAGTTTTCCCCATCAAAAAAGAGCCCCTGGAAAAAGATATAAAACTTTTGTCAAGAAACAATCCTGTTTTTGGATTGAATAGTGTTTATTACATTGATAAAATCTTTGATCGTTTCCTTCCAAGTAACGGTGTTTAAATGTGCCTGTGCGTTCTTAACCGTTTCCGCGATATGCCCTGGATGGCTGATCGCATTTTGGAAGGTTTGGAAAAGACTTTGCTCATCAAGATGACAAAATAAAGCACAATTCTCTGGCATGAAGCTTCGGCCCGTACCTTCATAGAAATCGATAACCGGCAAACCGCTGCTCATCATTTCATAGGGCACAAGAGAAAAATTGGTCATCGATGGTGCAATGCCAAAATCCGATTTGAGATACAGCTCGTGCAATTCTTTTTTCGTCAGCTGGCCAAGATTCTTACCGTTGATAAATTGCGCGGATTGATCGGTACCGAAATAGACAATATCCAGCTGATATCCGTGTTTTTGGCAAAGCTTAAGAAAATTATTGAGAACGATCTGAATAGTGATTGGTGCTCTTCGTGGACTGTCCCATTTTGTATAGACTGCAATTCTGAATTCCTTTTTTTTCTTATAATCCAGGAAGTTTCTCGGGTGGAAGGGATATTGTTCCATGTCAACCGGAAAACGGATCACATCAAGCGGACTTTGCACCCGGCATTCTTTTTCAATCATCTCGGCACACCAAGGTCCGAGCGAAACCATATGTAATCCTAATTCATAGGTCTTCTTCGCAAGATAATACCGATCGCCAAATGGGTAAAAATAAGGTTCATAATCCTGAACAAAATACATCTTGTATCCGGGTTTGTCTTTAAAAACATAAACCGATTCCCAGAGTGTCCCTATCCAAATATCTGACTGATGGGTCTTCAATGCGCTCACATCAAGACAGGTACCCTGATACCCGGCGTAATTAAACTCAGCGTTTATCTCCATCGCTTTCCGCGGTTGGGAAAAATAACTTAAATAGTAAACCTGGAAACCAAGTTTGCTGAGTTCCGTACCTAAATGCAGCATCGTCGTCTGTCCGCCGTCATAAGGAATAATCCCGGTTGTGACAAAGGTAATCGACTTCGGCCGGTGCGGCAACGCTTGTTTTACTTGTTTGAAATTAAAATACTGGATAATATCATCATATACATGGATGTCTCCCATCGAAACAGGTGGAAACGGTGTGGCAATAGGTTTCATGAACAATCACTCTCCTAGATGGATCCATAGTTTTTATCTATATATATCTCAACTTATATACCACTTTTTTCCGTACCATAAACCTATATTTCCGAGAGGTCGTGCGGTTTACTTTGAAATAAGTAAAAACACCGCATATTTTATAAGAAATCTGAAATAGGAAGAAACATTCAGTAAAAATAGGCATTATATTGGGAGGATTATTTGTTTTCCGGCTGCCAAGCATAGGAGGAGCAAATAACCCTTTTTAAAGTATCCGCCAAAATAAACGTCAAAACCTCTTGCAATAGCGGCATGGCTGCGGACGAAATATCTCCATAAATGCTTAGCTAGTAAAGGATTGCTTGGTCGACGATTACAGTTATTTCTGTTCTTTGTAGTGCAGCATGCGTGGGGACAGCAGGAACTGGATGTGCAGCCTGTATATACCTAGCAGCTGGAGCATCCGGTGGTACTATTGGTTGGTCCTGTAGGCAAGGCTCTTGGTATTAAAAAACATTAAAACTGAAACCGGCATCCGGTTTCAGTTTTTCTTAGCAACAATAGTCATGGTAAATGACAATGTAATAATGATGAAACTGATTAACAAAATAATTAAGTTGCTTATCTGTACTTTTAGTGTGAATTGGCTTAATATAAAAAATACTATCAAATAGAGAAGGATGAAAAAGTAAGTGTAGTTTATGGTTTTTCTTTTAATGAATTTTGCTCTCTCATCGTGTTTATTTATATGAGGATATACATACCACACATTAAATGAGAGAACAGAAAGCGACAACGTTAATAAAGCGTTAAAATTTAAGCCATATTTTGTTTTGAAAGACAAGATTAAGAGTCCTATCGTGACGATGAGAAAAAAGAAACTACATATAAGTAACATTTTTCGATTAGACATTTATAACTCCTCCTTTTCATTAAGTGTAAAAATATCCTCCACTTTCATATTAAAAATCTTAGCAATTTTTAATGCCAATGGCAGGGAAGGGTTATATTTACCTTTTTCAATGGAAATAATGGTTTGTCTCGACACGTTTAGTTCTTTGGCCAACTTTTCTTGAGAATACCCAAATTCAGACCGTATTTCAGGTAGGTTATTTTTCAAACGTAGGCATCTCCTTTCAAAAGGTAAAGCATACTTAACGTAAAGTCTCCTTTACTGTCAAATACATTATACATTTTTAAATAAAATATGCAACTGTTATTTTAAAGGGTGTGTGCACTGTATGGATCTGATTGAACCAGGAGCTCATTCTGGAGTTTGATTCAATGTGAAAACCGTCTATGGAGGCTAGGGGAAAGCAGAGATCGGTTAATCCCAACAATCCGGGGAGAAAAAGTTATTATCCTCTTCTTGTGTTTGAAGGGAAGTCACGTCTTTGTTTAATCTCAAGGGGTACTCGGTTTTGCAGAAGAGACCTATCAGTTGCTTTCTCCCTATTACCATTCGTTATGCTCTTTTTGACAAAGGGGTTGGGGAGATGATTTCTACAGTTAGTGGGAAAACTGTAGGATTGGTTATACCGTAAACGGAGGTGGACTTCAAAACCTAAAAACGATGATTCATCGTGAATCCGCTATGTTGACGACGAATTGACCGTGTTGGACGGAAAGGCTGTATATGATCAGGTGAATTTCTGGAAGAAGCCCCCAAGAAGGTTTTGGCCATTCGTAATGCCAAAGTATGAGAAAAATCAGCTTCAAGTTGTGATCCTCTCTGGAAATTTGAAGCAATTGTCACAAGGATGGACTGGGAACTTCTATACCAGAGGGCTTGCGTGGAAAACGACATCAAACCGTCAAAATATGGATTCTCGATGGATAAGATTTCAACGCAAGAACAAGCCGTAAAAACGAGAAAAGTTTGCACACATGGTCATTTTATCGTCTGTCTCAATTCAGTGAATATAAAGCAAAATGAGTTGGATTAAGGCTGAACATGTTAATCCTGTCTATATAAGTTAAACCTGCTCTCGAATTGTTCCGAGAGAAATAAGGCAAATGACCGTAAATATGATTGCAAATGCAACTCCGGAAACACAGAGATTTAGTTGGTGCAATGAATATTCGATATGCGCCTGTAGTTGGTGGTAATAGCCAATCAGCCTAAGATGCTATACGCGCTGTCATAGGAAGGGTAATGAGTTGAAGGGTGTCAAACAGAAATGGACTGCGAACGCTTAGCCATTTTAAGCATTCCACTCGTCACATCATAAAATGTAGGGATTGCGGCTTTAGTCATGGGAATCTCAAAAAAATAGGCTGAATCTTATTATTTTTTGTCCGTCCGGTTTTCGCAATAAAGCCGCAATGTATGTTTGTCCTGTCTTATTTTGTAGAAGGAACTGGAGGTGGCCGGTTTCAAATTTACCAACGAATTTCAAAAAAACTATTGCACAAATGCTCACGACATGATATATTAATACTCGTCCGATAGCGAACAAGCAACATAACGTTGACAAGCTATCCGGCATTTGATATAATAGAAAAGTCGCAGTCATAAAGATGCGACACAGATTGTTCCTTGAAAACTGGACAAAACGAAACGTCAAATTCTTTTTGAGCTTTTATCAAACATCTTTACTGA
>NZ_CALPDC010000060.1:0-12673 GCF_943193165.1 Weizmannia agrestimuris | reverse complement strand
TTTAGGATAGTTACAATCTATATACCCAAAAAAGGACCGAGGAAGTGAGCAAAAATGATTAATTCGTTTTATATAGATTAAAAAAAGATAAGAATGGAGATTACTTCATTCAACATTCCGGTTATTACAGAGTGGGAAAACAACTGCAAGAAGGAAAATATAGATTGTCTTTTGTTGACCATGAAAAAACGCATAACCGAAAACCATTTGTACAAATCACCTCATCAGATGGTACTATCCGTCAATCTTATTCATTTGAAAAGAAAAACCAAAGACAAATTAAATTGAACCTTAAAAATCAGGAAATATTAGAAATCCATAAAGGTTTCTCAAATGAATACCAAAATTACGTTATTTTGCTACAACCGCTGAGCAAATCATAAATTCCAAAACGGGCGATGAACGTACGATTTGTGTGCTTGTCGCTTTGTCTAATTTTACGTAACCCCTCCTAGGTAAACCATCAGGGAGCCATTTGCTTTGAATCTCTCGTATGGTTCTTCTAAAGGGGATTTTTTTCGTCCCTCTCCAATCCAACAGGCTCATCTTCCACTTGCCCAGAACCTGGTATGCATTGCGGGCGGTGGTTGCAATCCGGAAAATTTGCGCCAGCTGTTTTTTCCGTCGCGACATGGACGCCTGTCTTTTGAAAAAAGGTATAGACAAAAAATACCTGCAGGCCGGACACTTGGAAAAAGTGCCCAGCCTGCAGGTGCCAGTTTACTCAAATTCCCCTCCGTCTTCTTCCTTACATCGCTGCTTTTATAATCGCTTCCACTTCTTTTTGTGTTGGTTTGCGCGGGTTTGTGGCTGCGCACGCGTCCTGCATCGCATGCTGGGCGAGGATTTCGATATCTTCTTCTTTAGCCCCGAGTTCTTTAAAGCCTTTCGGAATGTTCAGCTGTGCTGCCAACCTTTCTATTGCTGTAATGGCTTTTTCCGCCGCTTCGTCGACGCTCAGGCCATCCGTCTTCTCACCCAGTGCAACGGCAATTTCTGCAAATCTTTCTTTCCGCGCAATCAGATTGAAACGGCACACATGCGGGAGCAAAATCGCATTGCAAACGCCGTGCGGCAAGTTATAGAAACCGCCGAACTGGTGCGCAATCGCGTGGACATAGCCCAAAGATGCATTATTAAACGCCATGCCTGCCAAATACTGCGCATATACCATTTGTTCACGCGCTTCCATATCATTGCCGTTTGCAACAGCCTTTGGCAAATATTGCGGAATAATTTGGATCGCTTTAATGGCGCATGCATCTGTTACCGGTGTGGCCGCAGTTGAAACATACGCTTCCACTGCATGGGTCAAAGCGTCAAGCCCCGTTGCCGCAGTTAAAGACGGCGGCATCCCGACCATTAATAATGGATCATTAATGGACAAAACCGGTGTCACATGTTTATCTACAATCGCCATTTTCACTTTTCGACTCGTATCGGTAATAATCGTAAATTTTGTCATTTCGCTGGCAGTCCCGGCTGTTGTATTAATTGCAACGAGCGGCACCATTGGTTTTTCAGAACGGTCCAGCCCTTCATAATCATGGATTTTGCCCCCATTGGCCGCAACGAGCCCGATCCCTTTTGCACAGTCATGCGCGCTCCCGCCGCCAAGTGAAACGATTGAATCGCAATTTTCTTCATGATAGGTTTTTAACCCGTCTTCCACATTTTTGTCTGTCGGATTTGGTTCAGCCTTCGGATAGATCGCCACTTCCAGGCCGGCTTCTTTTATATAGGCTGCAATTTTTTCGGAATACCCCAGTTGGTGGAGCCCTTCATCGGTTACAATCAGCGGTCTGCGACACCCAAGATTTTTCAGCCTGTTTCCAATTTCTTCTGCCGTCCCCTGTCCAAACAAGTTTACGGAAGGCATTTGAAAATCAGTACGTAATCCTGTTAACATCTTTCCCCACTCCTTTTATGTAACTGCTTACATGAAAAATATAACGCAACCGCTTTCATATGGCTGTGCCAATTTTGTGAAATATTGAGCATGTTACCAAATCACAAACTCTCCCCAAGAAAAATAATCATGTGAAAAACTGATCAATTTGTGTTATAACACGCTTTCATCGCATTTTTCTATTATATATCTACGGCCAAATGTTTTGAACATTCTTTGACAACTGCTTTTTTTGGCCCCAAAATGTGAACGCTATCACTATCTTTTTAAAATCGACCATGCTAAAATGAAAGCGTAATAAGAAATGTTCACTATTTAACAAACAAACATCCAATTCTGAAGGCAGCTCATTAATAGGCTTAAAGGAGGCCATTTAAAATGACTGAACAATTACTGACAAAAGCAACGCTCTCCAAAAAACAATGGGAAGGCTTCAAAGGAGGAAACTGGCAAAAAGAAATCGATGTAAGGGACTTTATTCTGAAAAATGTAACCCCTTACGAAGGCGATGAAAGCTTTCTTGCCGGCCCGACTGAAGCCACTTTAAAATTATGGGATCAGGTCATGGAACTGTCGAAACAGGAACGCGAAAAAGGCGGCGTCCTGGATATGGATACGAAAATTGTATCTACCATTACATCGCATGGCCCGGGCTATTTAAACAAAGAACTTGAAAAAATTGTCGGTTTCCAAACCGATAAACCGTTCAAACGTTCGATGATGCCGTTTGGCGGAATCCGGATGGCAGAAAGTGCCTTAAAATCTTACGGCTATGAAATTGATCCGGAAATCAAACATATTTTTACAGAATGGCGGAAAACCCATAACCAAGGTGTATTCGATGCCTACACACCGGAAATCAAAGCTGCACGGCATGCCGGCATTGTAACAGGCCTTCCGGATGCTTACGGCCGCGGCCGCATTATCGGCGACTACCGGCGCGTTGCCCTTTACGGTGTAGATTATTTAATTGAGCAAAAGAAAAAAGATCTCGATTTAATCGGCTGCGGCTTGATGACAGAAGAAGTCATCCGTGAACGTGAAGAACATTCGGAACAAATTCGTGCATTGCAAGAATTGAAACAAATGGCACAAAGCTACGGATTCGATATTTCCGAACCGGCTTCAAACGCACACGAAGCTTTCCAATGGCTGTATTTCGCGTATCTGGCTGCCATTAAAGAACAAAATGGCGCGGCCATGAGTCTTGGGCGCACATCCACTTTCCTTGACATTTATATTGAAAGAGATTTGAAAAACGGTGTCCTGACTGAACGGGAAGCACAAGAACTCGTCGACCACTTTGTCATGAAACTCCGCCTCGTCAAATTTGCAAGGACGGAAGATTACAATGAACTGTTCAGCGGCGACCCGACATGGGTAACAGAATCGATCGGCGGCATGGCTTTGGACGGCCGTACACTCGTTACGAAAAACTCGTTCCGCTTCCTGAACACGCTTGATAATCTCGGCCCTGCGCCGGAACCGAACCTGACCGTGCTCTGGTCGACGAAACTGCCGGATAAATGGAAACAATATTGCGCGAAAATGTCGATCAAGACAAGCGCCATCCAATATGAAAACGATGACTTAATGCGTGAAGAATACGGCGATGATTATGGCATTGCCTGCTGTGTATCGGCGATGCGGATCGGCAAACAAATGCAATTCTTCGGCGCCCGTGCCAACCTGGCAAAAGCTTTGCTGTATGCGATTAACGGCGGCGTTGATGAACGGTATAAAATGCAAGTCGCACCTCCGTTCCAACCGATCACATCGGAATATCTCAATTACGATGAAGTAATGGAAAAATACGACCGGATGCTTGACTGGCTTGCAGGCGTTTATATCAATGCTTTAAACATCATCCATTATATGCATGACAAATACAGCTACGAACGGCTTGAAATGGCATTGCATGACCGCAATGTACTGCGCACGATGGCTTGCGGCGTTGCCGGCTTGTCTGTTGCGGCCGACTCTCTAAGCGCCATCAAATATGCGAAAGTAAAAGTCATCCGTGACGAAGATGGCCTTGCCGTTGACTATGAAGTCGAAGGCGATTATCCGAAATACGGCAACAACGATGACCGCGTCGACCAAATTGCCGTCAATCTCGTCAAGTCGTTTATGCAAAAACTGCAAAAATATCCGACTTACCGGAACGCTGTCCATACTTCTTCGATCCTGACAATTACATCGAACGTTGTATACGGCAAGAAAACAGGAAGCACACCGGACGGCCGGAAAGCAGGCGAACCGTTCGCCCCTGGCGCAAACCCGATGCACGGCCGCGATTCGCACGGCGCAGTCGCATCGTTGACATCTGTTGCGAAACTGCCTTATAAATATTCGCTTGACGGCATTTCCAACACTTTCTCGATTGTCCCGGAAGCGCTCGGACACGAAGAAGAAACACAGGTCTCCAACCTGGACGGCATGCTGGACGGCTATATGGCGAAAAAAGCGCACCACTTAAACGTCAACGTCCTGCATCGCGAAACATTGCTGGATGCGATGGATCATCCGGAAAAATATCCGCAATTGACGATCCGTGTATCGGGATATGCGGTAAACTTCATTAAATTGACAAGGGAACAACAACTTGAAGTCATTAACCGCACGTTCCATGAAATGATGTAAACTGATTTAGGCGGCATGCACCTGCGTGCCCCCCTCCCCCCTATTAAACACTTAACTTATGGGGAATCTATATAGAAGGATTTGATTGAGATGAACATGACAACGCGCATTCATTCCACTGAATCGTTTGGCACAGTCGACGGGCCCGGCATCCGCTATGTCGTATTTACGCAAGGCTGCCCGCTGCGCTGCAAATTTTGCCACAACCCAGATACATGGAAAATCAATGAAGGCAATGAAATGAGCGTCGAAGAAATTATGAGCGATGTGCGCGATTACCTGCCTTTTATTGAAGCTTCCGGCGGCGGCATTACAGTGAGCGGCGGTGAACCGCTTTTGCACCTCGATTTTCTAATCGAATTGTTTAAAGCGTGCAAAGAAATTGGCGTCCATACTGCCATTGACACAGCGGGCGGATGTTTCTCGCGCAGTCCCCGGTTTATGGAAAAACTGGATGAATTGATGAAATATACAAATCTTGTGTTATTGGACATCAAGCATATTGATCCGGAAAAGCATAAATGGCTGACCGGCATGTCAAATGAGCATATTCTCGATTTCGCCCGGTATCTCGCTGACAAGCATATTCCGGTCTGGATCCGCCATGTGCTCGTTCCCGGAGTCGATTCTGAAGAAGATTTGCAAAAAACATCTGATTTTATCCATTCGCTGCCAAACGTTGAAAAAATCGAAATCCTTCCGTACCATAAGTTAGGCGTCTACAAATACGAGGCGCTCGGCATCGACTATCCCCTCAAAGGTGTCGAACCGCCGACAAAAGAACAAGTTGCACATGCGGAACATATTTTAAAAAGGGAATTGCAGTAAAGAAAAAGCGCCGGCTGTCCGCCGGCACTTTTTTATTCCGCCTAAAAGAACGATACAATGTTAAGAAAGCGGAAAAACTTAGAGCTCCTCTCCCCTGAAAAATTGCCGGTTTTTTCGTCCTTTTGCTGGTGTCGCGTTCAGGCGGCATGGACGTCTATGTTAAGAAAGCAGGGAAAAGTGCTCGCCTTCCTTCCCATAGAGCTTCTCTACCCTGAAAAATTGCCCCGGTTTTTTATCCTTTTGCTGGTGCCGCGTCATACGGCAAGATAAACGGCAAAATGGTCGCCTTCCTTCGCCTAGAGCACGTCTACCTAAGCTTCGCTGATGATCCACTATCGCCCATGCGCAACGGCCACGGCACTAGGCAAAAGTACATCATCCCAAATTTCCAGGATTGCCTCCGGAGAAAGCTTTTCTCAATTGCAACAGTTCATGCGCAAGCTTTCGGATGCGTGCCTGAATATCGGTATTGATGATTTCATTGTCCTCATTAAAATCATCATTGTGGATAAAAACATTGCGGACCGCACAGGTGGCCTTTAAAAAGGTTAACACCGGTTTCAGCTGGTATTCAGCAACAAGAAAATGTTTGTCCGAGCCGCCGTTCATCACAATGCCGCATACTTTGGACTGAAAAGCATCGCGGTGCAAATGGTCGAGCAAATTTTTCAAAGCGCCTGTAATGGACGCCTGGTAAATTGGCGAGCCAAAAACAAGGATATCCGCTTCAAGCATTTTATTAACGGCCGCAATCGTATCATCATTGTAATAAGAAAGTGGAAACCCTCTTGCAAACTCCACTTCATAATCTTTTAAATCGAGCAGTTCAGTTTCCGCTTCCGGATCTTCCGCTTTTATTGCCATAAGCACCTCATATACACCAATGGAGGTCTTCTCACCGGTAAGCGAGCCGGATATACCTAAAATTTTCACCGTTTCCACTTCCTGATGTCATTTGAAATTTTCCTTAATATATGCCGCTTCTTCAGAAGGCGTCAGCCGCCGCTCCGCTTTTCCGATGTTGCCTTTCTGGTAGGCCCAAATCTCATTATGGGCCTTCACCGCATTGCTGAAATCGCCTTTTTTCCACGGTTTTAATATACCGAGCAGCATATCCTGCAGTTCTGTATCCGCAAAAGTTTGATTGCTAATTGCCGAATACAGGGCGTCCACCTTTTCTTTTGTGATTTCGGAAGCTCCCCATTTTTCATTTGCCGCCACTTTTTGATGCGTCATATTATGTACTTCCTGCACCAATGCTTCTTCGCTCATGCTTTTGTATGCCGAAAGTTTGCGCTCAGGCGTCTTCTGGCAGAAGCTTTCCTGTATAACCGCTTTTGCAGCCGTCTCTTCCTCTGCAGCCGGTTTTTTCGAAGGTGCTGCCTCCGTTGCAATCGCTTCTCCTTTGTTAAAGTAAAAATAAGTGACACCTGCAATAAACATAAACACAGCAATCCCCATCCCAACGACAAACCGTTGAAACACAGCATCTCCCCCTTTGCTTATCATACGAAATTCGTGCTGCCCCGTAAAAAATCCTGCTTTATCATTGTATTAATGCAGCGAAAAAATTTTACCGGAAATTGGCGGAATTCCGTTTTTCTTAATAAACATCCCGTTTTGTAAACACAACAAAAGAAACCACGAGCGAGAGAAAAAGCCACACAAGCAGCACAGCAACCGAAAATCCGAGCGTCATGCCTGCAACAGGCGGGCTTGTACCATTGAGATAATTTGTCAGCTGCAAATTCACCATAAACAAATATTTTGCGCTTGGCCATGCCGATACCATATTGGTCAAAATGGCGCCGGCAATCAATGAGGACAGCATAATCCCCATTACGGCGGCCGTGCTGCGCAACAAGACAGAAAGCATAAATGTGAGGCTGCCTGAAACGACGCCGACAAACCAGGCAAGGCCAAACGCCATGAGCAAATATTTCCATTGCGAAACAGCATGCACATGTGATGTAAGGAGCTCGTCCCCTTTTATCGTAAAACCGGTAAGTATGGGCATGTTCCAGCCGTGGTAGCCGAATACCAGTCCGGAAATACCATAGGTGAATACGGCAGTGCACAGCAAAATAAACGAAACGGACAGCAGCATGGCAATGTACTTGCTAAGCAGGATGCGCCATCTTTTCACAGGGCGCGTCAGCAATAATTTGATTGTCCCGCTGCCCGCCTCAGCAGACACGATATCGCTTGCCGCCACCATGACGAACAGCGGCAAAAGCATGCCGATCGCATTTTCAATAAATACCCGCATAAACGTCGGGGCACCCGGCGCGTTCGGATTGATGTTGTGGTTGAGATAATATTGTTCCTGACTCAATGTGATACGCAAATATTTTTTAAAATCATCAGAAAGGCTTGCCGATCCGAGCCGGTTTTGCGTATCGACAATTTGTTTCTGGAGCTTAACCCGCCAGTCGGTTGTCCCGATTTTTTCCTGCAGCGCTTTCGATTCTTTGTACTGCGCGTAGGTAAAAATGGGAACAAGGCAGGCGATAATCAAGATAATGACAAGAATCCGCTTTTTCTTCCAAAGCTTCAGCTGTTCATTGTATATGAGTTGGATCATTTTTTCCTGCCCCCTGTCAGTTCCAAAAACAAATCTTCAAGCGCCGGCAGCACGGCCTTCATTTCTTTCACCCGGACCCCGTTTTGAACGAGCATTTCGTTCCATAAAGCATTTTTTTCTTCATCATAAGGGGTCACGAGGAGGCCATCTTCTCCTTCTGCCACCTGTGTCTCCGCCTGAAGCAAGGTGCGTGCTTTCTCTATTGGCGCAACTTTCCAAAAGGTACGCGCTTTTTCGGAAAGCAGCTCGTGTACATTCCCGGTCCGAATCACCTGGCCGTTATGGATAATGGCCACTTTGTCGCACATCAGCTGCACTTCGCTTAACAAATGCGAAGAAACGAGGACGCTTAAATGCGCTTTTTCGGCAAGCGACCGGATAAATTCGCGCATTTCCCGGATGCCTGCCGGGTCAAGCCCGTTTGTCGGTTCATCAAGAATCAAAAGCTTCGGGTTTCCAAGGAGCGCCTGGGCAATGCCAAGCCTTTGCCGCATGCCGAGAGAGTATGTTTTTACTTTATCATGGATCCGGCCAGTTAAGCCAACGAGCGCCGCCACTTCATCCAGCCTGTTTCTCGGAATGGACGGATCCATCCGTGCAAAATAGGCAAGATTTTCATAGCCGGTCAAAAACGGGTACATCTCCGGATTTTCGACAATGCAACCGAGATTTTTCATGGCTTCCGTAAACTCGGTCCGTACGTTTTTTCCGCCGATCAAAATTTTTCCCGAAGTCGGGCGGATCAGACCTGTCAGCATCCGAATCGTTGTTGTCTTCCCTGCCCCGTTCGGCCCGAGAAATCCGAATACCTCTCCCGGCATCACTTCAAAACTGATGCCTTTGATGATTTCTTTCCTGCCAATTTTTTTATGGACATCGATAACCTTAAGTGCGGGAATCGTCGTCATTTCGCTTTCTCCTCCCGATAATGGATCAGGGAAGCAACACGCTCTCCGATCAGTTGATAACCGGCCGTATTCGGATGGAATTTGTCACTGTATAAATAGTCGTTTACATTTTGTTCAAAAAGGTCAAACGTCGGCACATAGATGACTTTTGGAAAGTCAGACGCGACAGAAGCAGAATCAAAGTTCCATTTTCGGACGATCGCAGAGGTCGTTTTCGCCTCGGACAAATCGATAAAAGGATTATACAGCCCGACATGATAGACGATTGCCGTTTTGTTCACCGCCCGAATTCCTGCATAGATCTGTTTTAAATTGGCCAAATAAGGCTTTTCCAGCTTTTCGATATAGGCGGTATTCAAATGGTCAAGCGCCTCTCCGCCCGCAAACAAATCATTGCCGCCGATGGTCAGCAAAATGATATCCGCGCTCTTGAGTTCGCGTTTGATCTGCGGTTGTTTGAGCTGTTCAAGCAGCCCGCTTGATGTAAGCCCTTTGATGCCATTGTTTTGGAGTAGAACAGCCTTCTTCGTTTTTTTCTTTAAACGATCCGCAGCATCACCCGCATATCCCTTTCCTGCTGTATCTCCCGTTCCCCTTGTGAGTGAGTCGCCGATTGCTGTAATCGTGATTTGTTTCGTACCACCCGCTTTTGACGTGTTATTGCCGGTTCTGGCAGTTTCCGTCTTTACGCCTGTTGCTTTCGTCTGCTGGTCTTCAAACACCATCCACAGGCCGGCCAGAAACAACAAGGCTGACACGGCAGAAACAATAGAGATGGCGGAAATTAAATGCTTTTTCATTTCGCTATTCCTTTCTTTCCTGTTTATAACTTAAAGGATAGCAAAGGAAGCCGACTTTTTAAAATCGCGTGCTTTAAATAAATGCACAGGGTCCATTCTAAAAAAAGCGTTGTCCGGTTTCCAGGTAACACGCTGCAGAAATGTTTGATTGCTGCGAGCTCTCTCCCAAAATACAGGGCTGATGGGTTTTACGGAGACGAAACGGTGCAAGTTGCCAAGTACTGTAAAGGAAAGCGGATATAGAATTATGAACCGGCGCAGCGGGATTGGCTGGTGTTGCCCAACAGTTTTTAAAAAGGGATCAAAAAGCGTGGAAAAAGTTTTCAAAAAACCATAATAAGATTAAAGAATTTTGTAAGAATAATGAATATCCAACAAAATAAAAAAACTGCTGGTATATCGTGGATTCTGGGAGTTTTTTACAAGTAAATCGCAAATAAAGCCGCCAAAACAGCCATAACAAAGTAATCATTACTATCCATTTTCGTACCGTTTTTAACAAAAACACTTAAAGCCCAATGCAATATTGTTCCATCAGCCGTCTTAGAAACGAATTTTTTGCCGATATTGTAATACAGCACTTTGAATAAGGCAAATGCAATTGAAAGAAACAAATAAAGCAAGATAAACTTACCAAAAAACAAAAGCATTGCCGTCACTCCTATATTTAGTATTCTTCAATCAATAACTTAATTTTACCAAAAACGTCTATAAGAGAAAAAGGGACATTTGTAATGGCTTTCAATAATTTTTGCGCAAATTTTACACAAAGGTAAACAAAAATCTTGATAAATTGTTGGTTTAGAAGATACATTCGACACCCGACCACCGGTACGCGCTCTTTTCGCGTCAAAATCAATTATGATCAGGGACATTGCTTTTGGCGACACATGAAAAAGTAATGTTTAGTCCAACTTATATAAAAAGATGATGTTTTCTTTGACAAAAAAGCTTATCAAATTAGTGATGAAATTTTCATTCAATGTAGATAATATACATAGGATCTAGTATAATATAGATAGTCCGTTAATTAGTAGACAGCTTAAAGGAATAAGTAGGTAAATTGGAATATCATGTATAAAATTGGAACTCAAAAAAGAATTTTATGTACCTTAAACAACTGGCAGGAGGAGAAATCGTCCCTGAAGATCAAGACAGCAATAATAGAACAAAGTCCCTTAAAAATAACTGAAAATTCTCCAACATCAACCCAACACTGTAATTATTTTATAGAAAGAATATGGAATGAAAAGCGATTTTCAAATTTATGCAAAGGAGGTAGACCGGTGCTAAATACGCATAATGACATAAAGCAAACATATTATGCAGAAATCAAAGAAAAGAAGATTAGTTCTTATGGAGCTTATGCAAAAAAGGGAAAGGGAGTCAAACACGAGATAGGAAAAATTTATTTTGCCAGTGACTTATTAAGAGGGAAAGAAAAAAAGTTATATAAAAAATCAGGAAAGGTAAAGGTGTACAATATGTTTACAAGTTTAATGACCTACGAAGATTTAAAATCGCATCCGAAAGAACGACAAACGGAAATTTTAACGAAATGGAGGGAGACCTATTCAGAGAATGAAATAATAGAAGCATTAGGTATTGAAGAAGAGGTGTACTATCAATTGTTGACTGATTTAGGACTTGAAATGAAGAAGAAACGGACAATTCCGCACTCAAAACCGGACGCTGATCCAAACCAAGTGATTCCATTTAATGATTTAAAAAAGCTTCCAAAAAAAGATCAATGGCTGCTTATATCCGAATATACAGAAAAATGGAACGCCCAATCAATTGCAAAAATTTGGGGGAAACGAGATTCTTCCGTTCATAATTATAAACACAATCTGAAAAAATTAGCCCTCAAAAACGGGTGGATAGATGAATATAAGAAAGATAAAGCACAGGAGAATATAAAAGATTTTACGCCGGCTGCTGTGGAATCCGGACAAGAACCAGCTGGAAATGCAGGGGATGAACGTGTTGACCAACTGATGAGTGAGTTTAAGGAAATGAAAATGTTGATTAATAACTTATTATCTTCAAATAACCAAGTTGCCGTTGAAGAAACAGAAAAGATAGCTGAACGTGACGCAACAGAAAATGAAGAAAATAATGAAAAACCGGAGTCCTTTACGATGAATTATGAAAATGAAACAGAAGGATTTATTATCTTTCAAGACTTAAAACGGTTCATCGCAGTTTTGGAAAAAAATCCGGATCGATTTAAAGTTGAAGTGAAGTTAACTCGAATTGAAGAATAATTTTTCCTGAAGAATTTGGGCTAATTAGAAAATCAAACGAATAGCCGGGATGTAGAATACTGGCGCTACAAAAATTACCATTGAATATAAAAATGGATAAAAAAATGCTATGTTAAGTGATTTTTACTGCAAACGTCAGTTCCTTTTTTATCTATTAAATTTTTTTAAAACAACTAGGTAGCACCCAAGAAGCTCATTTTTTAAAAGCCACACGCTAAAGTCAATTTTGCATGTGGCTATTTCTTTATTTAGTGTGAAATCTTTCAAAGAGAACTCTTTGGGTGCTAATATTGTTAAGTGCTTTGCAATCTTAACCCACATTTCGCACGTCTTAAATATAGTTCATTCTAATTTTTGAATGAACTATATTTAAATGGCTTGGTGGGATGATATCTTCTTATTTTTGAGGAATTTTCGATAAAATTCTTTTCAATTCGACATTCTTTTCATGAATTCCTCCTGTTGTGTGTTATTTGCCTTGGTTTTCGACATTTTTTGACACGTATATTGATAGATCATACCCGCATAATTCAATGATTTTTTTGGCTTGTGAATCAATATTATCGGGTAAGAGCCTTATTTTTTGTTGATTTTGATTTATAAGGATCACGGTAATATCTTCTAATTGCTCTAACAATGCTTGGCCTGTGGGTTGAGAGAGTTTCCTTTTTCCTTTCAAGATTAGAGATAGGTTCTTTTCTTTCAGTTCTTTTCTAACTCGATATTCTAAAATT
>NZ_CALPDC010000059.1:0-12954 GCF_943193165.1 Weizmannia agrestimuris | reverse complement strand
GCTAGTAAAAGCAACGATAAGTCGAGAAGCCCCCACTTCAATCAAACCGTAAGGTTGATAAGTGGAGGGTAGTTCACGCGCGTGAAAGATCCTTTATTGCACGGAAAGATGCTTTTGGCCGGATACCGGATAATATGGAGAAAGGAGTTAAAGTGCCCTTTGCCGGGTATCATTAATGTACGGAAAGTAGCGCCCCATATAGAAAGGAGGCATTCATGTGAGAAAAGCCCCGCTTATGCCTTTGCCGGCGGCTTTTTTTAAAAAAGATACGCTGGAGCTGGCGCGTGCCCTTCTCGGTTGCCTGCTCGTCAAAGAGACGGAAGAAGGAACGGCGGCCGGTTTTATTGCCGAAACGGAAGCATACATGGGTGCATGGGACAGGGCCGCGCACAGTTATGGAAACCGGCGGACGAAAAGAACGGAAATCATGTACCATGGCCCGGGCCACGTGTATACATACCAAATGCACACCCACTGCCTCGTGAATGTCGTCAGCGGCCGGGAAGGCACACCGGAAGCCATCCTGATCCGTGCCGTGGAACCTTTTATTGGAACGGAGCTGATGTTTGCCCGCCGGAAAGTCAAGGAAGCAAAGCAACTCACAAACGGTCCCGGGAAGTTAACAAAAGCATTAGGCATTACAATGGAAGACTACGGGCGCGTATTTTACGAACGCCCGCTCTTTATTGCGGAAGGATACGAACCGGAACAAATCGAAACCGGCCCGCGCATCGGAATCGATAACACCGGTGAAGCCAAACATTACCCGTACCGGTTCTGGATAAAAGAAAACCGTTATGTATCGAGGCGGGCGTAAACGGCAAAGGCGGTGCGTGAAGAAAGTGCCGAAGAGAAAAAACACCGGCATGTAGCCGGTGCCGAACGATTTTATGAAAGCGGATTTTTCTCATCCCCTGAGTCCTACGATCATCGCTTATCCAAACGAGCAAATGATCCGTTTTTCTATTTTTTAATGGAGGCCGGCAAAATTGGGATAAGCCGGCCTCTTTCGCCAGTCTACCAGAAAAACCCGTAGCCGTACGGGAAGCCGTATCCGCCGTAAAAAGCCGGTCCGAGCAATGCCGATGTTGCTAGGCCGCCTGCAAACCCTCCAAGGAACGGGCCGAAACCGAATCCCCATGGCCGGAATCCCCATGGCCGGAAACCCCATGGCCGGAATCCCCATGGCCGGAAACCCCACGGCCGCAATCTTACATCTTCCTGGTGAAATGTTTCATAATAAGGAACTCCCTGATAATCTGTATTCAAAGTTTTTTCCTCCTCAACCCCATTATTTTTTGTACGATAAAGCATATGTGAAAAACCCGGTGTCTGTATGGGTATCTGCCTTTTATCCCAAAAATTTGCGCTGCATCCCCCGTGCGGCTCAAGTAAGGCATTCGCCAACGTGAAATTTTAAAGCGGCGGATGTTAAAAACGGCTGGAAACATCCGATACAAATAGTAGACAAAAAAGCGGTTTTGTTCCGCCATGAAACAAGGGGCGGGGACACGCCGGAAAATAAGGAGATACTTGCTATGATTGGAGCGACGCAGTGGCAGGCTGCGCATCCGCCTCTTGCAAACAGCACACCGCAGGCACAAAAGGCAACCGGGGCGGATCAGGCCAGGCCAATTGTGACAAAAGAAAACAGGGAACAAAGCCTTCCCGCCAATGAAGAAACGAAAGAAAAAGTGAAAAAAGCGGTGGACCAGCTGAACCATTTCTTGTCCGGATCATCCACCCATTTAAAATTTCAATTTCATGACCAGCTGAAAGAATATTATGTTACGATTGTCGACGATAAGACGGACCAGGTGATTAAAGAAATTCCGCCGAAAAGGATTTTGGATACGTATGCCGATATGCTGCACCATGTCGGGATTCTGGCCGATGAAAAGGTATAAGGAGATGGTTGAATGACATCCATACAAAGAATCACAGGGCTTGCGAGCGGCATGGACATCGATTCCATTGTCGAAAAAATGATGACCGCGGCAAAACAGCCTTTGGTCAAACTGCAGCAGCAAAAGCAAATTTTGGAGTGGCAGGAAGAAGACTACCGGACGCTGAACCAAAAATATTTTGACTTCCGCTCCACGCTGTCCAACATGAAATTGACAACCAAGTACAGGGTGCGTACGACAACCTCGTCAAACGAAAATAATGTGACGGCCACTGCAGCAAATAATGCTGCACTCGGATCTGCAACTATCCAAAGCGTTACGCAACTGGCAACGGCTGCGACAAAAATCAGCGGATCAGGATCTGAAACGGCAACAACAATTTCCAAATCCGGTGCCAAAATCAAAGCGGACGCAAGCCTTTACAGCCAGACCGGGAACTTTTTAAACGGCATTACTTGGAACAACGGGGTCGTGGTCTCCCAGTCTTTTTCAGGAGACGGGGATGCGACGGCATCGGTCAAACTGTCCAATCCGCCTGTTTCAACAACGACGGACGGTATTACCTATTATGCTATGAATGTAAAAGTCAATGGCAAAACCTATCAGGTTGTAAATGATAAAAGCAATATTCCTGACAATGAAAAAGGCAATTATGCCGTTTATAACGCGGAAAGCGGCGTGTTGACATTTGACAGTGCGGTATCTTCGGGATCCAGCATCAATGTGGAGTATGTCGCGGGGGCGGTGACAGAAACAAAAACATTGGCCCAGGGTACGGCAACGATGCAGCTGGGGCATGGCTTGATCGCAACGGATGCGGGCGGAGATCAGGCGTTCAGCTTAAAAATCAACAATACAAACTATGTGCTCGAAAACGACAAACTGTACGCAGAATCCGATACAGGAAAAAGCAGTCCGATCGGTACGCTGGATGCTTCAACCGGCCTGATCACGTTTACGGATTCATCTGTATTAAGCGGAGAAAGCAACACAGTTTCCGTCACTTATTCATCAAAATATGCCACCATGTCGCTCGGAAGTTATAATGAAGACGGAAGTATAAATAAAGCGACTTTTTATATTGACGGCACGGATTCTTTAAACACTGTCATGGCAGATGTAAACAACCATTCGACACTTGGGATTGGCATGTACTATGACGCAAATGCGGACAGGGTTTCGCTCACGAGAAAATCGACTGGAGACCTTAACAAAGACGGTGATGAAATCATCATTGGTGGGTCTGGCAATGATTTTTTAAATCAAACATTGCAGTTTAATGGCAGCAAAGAATCCGGCGGTGAGAATGCAAAATTTACGATGAACGGCCTGGAAACAGAACGTACGTCCAACACGTTCGCCATCAACGGCGTAACGTACACCCTTAAAAGCAAATTTGATACACCCGTCACGGTTACGGTCTCTAACGATACGGACACCATTTTCAAAAACATCAAAGATTTTGTGGACCAGTATAACAGCCTGATTGATGCCGTGCAGTCGAAGCTGAATGAAGACCGCTACCCGGATTATGCGCCGCTTACGGACGACCAACGCAAGGAATTGACGGACACGCAGCAGGACCAGTGGGATAAAAAAGCGAGAAGCGGCCTTTTAAGGAATGATATGACGCTGAAAAGTTCCCTGTCGAACATGCGGTCATTGATTTATTCAAAAGTAAATAACGCCAATATTTCTTCCGAATACAGCCAATTATCAAGCATCGGCATCACGACAACTTCCGACTGGCTGGAAGGCGGCAAGCTGGAAATTGATGAAGACAAGCTGAAGGCTGCGATCCAAAACGATCCGGATTCGGTTGAACTGCTGTTTCGCGCGTCCGGTAGCACAACATCGGAAAAAGGCATTGTCCAAAGGCTGTACGACAGCGTCAATCAAACGTATAACACGATCGTTGACAAAGCCGGAAAGTCCACTTATGTGAACACCCAGTTCACGATTGGGAAAAACATCAACGATTTGACGGATAAAATTAGTGACATGAATGACAAACTGGACAAGCTTGAAGACCGTTATTATGCGCAGTTTACAGCGATGGAGCAAGCGATCCAAAAATATAACAGCCAATATACTTATTTATCCAGCTTTTTCAGTCAGTAATAGTTAAAGGAGGGGCCGCAAATGGCAACACGTAATCCATACCAGGCGTATCAGAACAACTCGATTGCAACCGCATCGCCGGGCGAGCTGACATTGATGCTGTACAATGGCTGCCTGAAGTTTATCCATTTGGCGAAAAAAGCCATTGAAAACAAAAATTTTGAAGAAAAAAATAAAAACATCCAAAAAGCGCAAAACATCATCCGTGAATTGATGATGACGCTCGATACGGGCAAATTTGAAGATGCAGAAAAGATGCTTTCCCTTTACGATTTTATCCTGCGCGAACTGATCCAGGCCAATGTGAAAAATGATATGTCAAAACTCGATACAGCGGAAGAGTTGGTAACGGGTTTCCGCGACACCTGGAAGCAGGTCATCCAGGCGAACCGCCGGCAAACATACGGGCAAGGCGGCAAAGTATGATGGGCGATCTAGCCGCCTGCCTGGAGCTAACGGAAGCGCTGCTTTCGGAATTTCATAAAGAGCAGCCGAGGGATACCTTGATCCAAAACGTCCACCGGCTCCTTGACCGACGCGGCGCGCTGCTTGCTGCCATGAAACCGCCTTTTTCCGCTGAAGCGCAATTGCTTGGAAGAAAAATCATGGATCTTGACAAACAATTGAAGCCCCTGATGCAGGAAACGCTGTCCGGCATCCGGAGCGACATCCAACAAGCTGCGAAAAAGAAAACGTCCATGAAGCAGTATATTAATCCGTACCAGTCCCTGCAGTTAAATGATGGAAGGTTTTATGACCGGAAAAGATAGGAGTTCTGATCAATGCAGAACTTCTTTTTTTCAGGGAAAGCCGTGTAAACTGCTTTTTACAGCACCATCGGAGGGGGATGACAAATATTTCTAAGAAAAATTCGCCAAAAAAGAAGGAATTTAGACAGGCAATGTGTAAATATATAAGTGTAAGATTATTAGAGAAGGCAGCGCTTTCACTGTTCAAAGTGAAAGTACGAGCATACCGCGGTATGCAAGGGGCTGCCAGTTATGAGGAGGGGTCCACATGATGAACTACAACATTCGTGGCGAAAACATTGAGGTAACTCCGGCGATTCGGGATTATATTGAGAAAAAAGTGAACAAGTTGGATCGGTATTTCGTAGAAACGCCAGACACTTCCGTCAATGTAAAACTTAAAGTCAATCCGGATAAAACTTCCAAAGTGGAAATTACGATTCCGATGCCGCAGGTTGTATTGCGTGCGGAAGAAACCAATGAGGATATGTATGCGGCAATTGACCTGATTGCTGACAAATTGGAGCGGCAAATCCGCAAACATAAAACAAAAGTAAACCGGAAACTGCGCGAAAAAGGAAGCACGAGGGAACTGTTCACTACTCAGGACACCGGACTTAAAGAAAAACAAGCCAGGAAAGAAGAAGACTCAGAACTGCAAATTGTGCGGACCAAACATTTTAACTTAAAACCGATGGACAGTGAAGAAGCAGTGCTGCAAATGAACCTTCTGGGCCATAACTTCTTCATTTACACCGATGCGGAAACAAATCATACGAACATCGTATATCGCCGCAAAGACGGCAAATACGGGCTGATTGAAACAAAATAAGGAACGGACGAAACAAGCACCCGCGGTGAATCCGCGGGTGCTTTTGCAGCGTGGGCCCATCCGGTGAATGCAAAACGGGCCCGGTAAAGCCGGGGGCGGTTTTTAAGCAAACAACGCAAGCCGAAAAGGAACGCGGCATCGGCAGAAGGATGAAAATCAGCCGGCGCATAGGTTTAGGGATAAAGAAAATGGCAAGGTAGGCAGGAGAAAAGCCCGGATGACAGACTGAAAACCGGAGCGGACGAGCAGCCGGCAAGGCCTACACTTGCGAACAGGAAAAAAGAGTGCATTTTATACGAGGGGGGAAAATGATGAACCTGGATTACTTGTATCATCCTTATGTATCCACCAGAAATACCATTTTTGCCAAAAAAGGAATGGTTGCCACTTCACAGCCGTTAGCTGCCCAGGCCGGCCTTGAAGCTTTACAAAAAGGCGGCAATGCGATTGATGCCGCTATTGCCGCAGCCGCCGCCTTAACGGTCGTGGAACCGGCTTCGAACGGCATCGGTTCAGATGCATTCGCCATGGTTTGGACGGGCGGGAAGCTGCATGGTTTAAATGCAAGCGGACCTGCCCCGCAGTCGATTTCCATTGAGGCTGTGAAAAAACAGGGGTATGAAAAAATGCCGGCTTATGGTGTGGTCCCGATTACGGTGCCGGGCGCGCCGGCAGCATGGGCGGCTCTATCGGAAAAATTCGGTCGGCTCCCTCTGACAGACGTTCTGCAACCGGCAATCCGGTATGCGGAAGAAGGGTACCCGCTGTCTCCGGTTTTGGGAAAATACTGGGAAAGGGCATTCCGCCGTTTTCAAACGATTTTTAAAGAAGAAATGTTCCGGCCATGGTTTGACACGTTTGCGCCGGACGGCACGGTGCCTGCAATCGGAGAAGTGTGGAAATCGCCCGGGCATGCCGCGGCATTGAAGGAAATTGCGGAAACGAAAGCAGAAAGTTTTTACAGGGGGCCGCTTGCAGAAAAAATCAGTGCCTTCATCCGGAAATGGGGCGGTTTTTTAAGCAGGGAAGATTTGGAAGCCTATCATCCCGAATGGGTGGAGCCGATTTCCACCAGCTACCGCGGCTATGAGGTGTGGGAAATGCCGCCGAACGGCCAGGGGCTTGTTGCGTTGATGGCGCTCAATATTGCGCGCGGATTTGAATTCCGTGAAAAAGACTGCGTGGATACCTATCATAAACAAATTGAGGCAATGAAACTCGCTTTTACGGACGGTAAAGCGTTCATTACAGATGCCGGGGAAATGCAGGCGGACATTGCACATTTGCTTTCGGAAGGCTATGCTGCAAACCGGCGCAGGTTGATCGGGGATCTGGCGCTGGATCCGGAACCGTATGAACTGCCAAAGAGCGGCACTGTCTATTTGGCGGCGGCGGACGGGGAAGGAAATATGGTTTCTTATATCCAAAGCAATTATATGGGATTCGGCTCCGGTATTGTCGTTCCGGGCACAGGCATTGCCTTGCAAAATCGGGGGCATGATTTTTCTTTGGATGAAACGCATGTGAATGCATTGAAAGCCGGGAAAAAGACGTATCATACGATTATTCCCGGCTTTTTAACAAAAGACGGGGAAGCTGTCGGGCCGTTTGGCGTAATGGGTGGCTATATGCAGCCACAGGGCCACTTCCAAGTGATCATGAACACGATTGATTTTCATCTTCATCCGCAGCAGGCGCTGGATGCCCCGAGATGGCAATGGACGGAAGGGAAAAAAGTGCTGGTGGAACCCCATTTTCCGAATCACCTTGTGCAAGGGCTGATTCGAAAAGGGCATGATGTTCAAGTGGCTGCGGATACGGGAGGTTTCGGCCGCGGTCAGATCATCTGGCGGAATCCGGACACGGGCGTACTGATGGGCGGCACGGAATCGCGTGCGGACGGCATGGTTGCGGCCTGGTAAAACGCTTTTCTAATTTTAAATGAGTGCGCGCGCCGCTTCAATTTTATTCAGCACAGTGGCCTGAACATTCCAAACAGGAAAAGCCGGAATCGGTTGTCCGACCATGTAAAAGGAATCTAACCATTTGCATCAAGTCCGGGCACGATGTCTTTTTACAGCAGGCAACAGCGCAGCCATATTTTGTTCATTTTATATAGCCTTAAGCACCGGCAGCACCCTCAATCCGGTCTCTTCCGCCCGGGCCTGCTGCCCACCCCGGGTTCTTTTGTTGTATGCGCTCTGTTTCAGTGTTAAAATACAATAAGGTATATTTCAGGAAACAAAATACACGCACCCGGCCGCATCCGGGGCTGTATCATCGGAATTTTCCTCAAAAAGCATGGAAACTCTGGTTTGACACGGCCGGGAAAACCCCGCGAAAAAAGAGACGCAGAAAAGAAACTGTGCTATAATTAAAATTTAAAAATCATGGCAATTACAACGATAGGGCCGAAAAGTCCTGTTTTGATACTGAAATAAAGGAGCGTTTTGAATGGTGGCTTTTTTGGACAAAGTTTTTGATGCCAACAAACGTGAACTGAAACATCTTGAGAAGATCGCAAACCAGATTGAGGAATTGGCGTCGGATATGGAAAAGCTGTCGGATGAGCAGCTGCGCGACAAGACGGAAGAGTTTAAGCAGCGTTACCAAAACGGCGAGAGCCTTGATGACCTGCTTGTGGAAGCTTTTGCGGTTGTCCGGGAAGGCGCCAGACGTGTGCTCGGGCTTTATCCTTATCATGTCCAGCTGATGGGCGGTATTACGCTCCATGAAGGAAATATTGCCGAAATGAAAACCGGTGAAGGAAAAACGCTGACCGCGACGATGCCGGTTTATTTGAACGCCCTGTCCGGAAAAGGCGTCCATGTCGTCACAGTGAACGAATACTTGGCGAAGCGGGATGCCGAGGAAATGGGCAAGCTGTACCAATTTCTTGGGCTTACTGTCGGCCTGAATTTAACCAATATGTCGAACGAAGAAAAACAGGCCGCATATGCAGCAGATATCACATACGGGACGAACAATGAATTCGGCTTCGATTATTTGCGCGACAATATGGTGCTCTACCAAGAACAAAAAGTGCAGCGGCCGCTTTATTTTGCGGTCATCGATGAAGTCGACTCGATTTTAATCGATGAAGCGCGGACGCCGCTTATTATTTCCGGACAAGCCGAAAAATCGACGGCACTGTATACACAAGCGAACGCATTTGTGCGTACATTGGAAAAAGAAAAAGATTACACTTATGACGTGAAAACGAAGAGCGTGCTGCTGACGGAAGATGGCATCACGAAAGCCGAAAAATATTTTCATATCGACAACCTGTACGATATCCGCAATGTGACAATCAACCACCATATTAACCAGGCGCTGAAAGCCAATGTTGCGATGCACCGGGATGTCGACTATGTTGTGCAGGACGGGGAAATCATCATCGTCGACCAGTTCACCGGCCGCCTGATGAAAGGCCGCCGTTTCAGTGAAGGGCTCCATCAGGCGATTGAAGCAAAAGAGGGCGTGGAGATCCAGAACGAAAGCATGACGATGGCCACGATCACATTCCAGAACTATTTCCGGATGTATGCGAAGCTGGCCGGGATGACCGGTACAGCGAAAACGGAAGAAGAAGAATTCCGCAACATTTATAACATGCGTGTTGTCGTGATCCCGACAAACCGCCCGATCATCCGCGATGACCGGCCGGATTTGATTTACAAAACGATGGAAGGCAAGTTCAGAGCCGTTGTTGAGGATATAAAGCAGCGGCACGACCTTGGCCAGCCGATACTTGTCGGGACGGTTGCGATCGAAACGTCTGAATTGATTTCCCGAATGCTGAAAAAGAAAGGCGTCCCGCATAACGTGTTGAACGCGAAAAACCATGCGCGTGAAGCGGAGATCATCAAACAGGCCGGGCAAAAAGGCGCGGTCACGATCGCGACGAACATGGCCGGGCGCGGTACCGATATCAAGCTTGGCGACGGTGTCGTGGAACTGGGCGGCCTTGCCGTTATCGGAACTGAACGCCATGAATCAAGGCGGATCGACAACCAGTTGCGTGGGCGTTCCGGACGCCAAGGAGATCCCGGGATCACACAGTTTTATCTGTCAATGGAAGATGAACTGATGCGTCGTTTCGGATCGGATAATATGAAGAGCATGATGGAACGGCTCGGCATGGATGATACGCAGCCGATCCAGAGCAAAATGGTGTCGCGCGCCGTTGAATCTGCACAAAAACGGGTGGAAGGCAATAACTTCGATGCCCGGAAACAACTGCTCCAATATGATGATGTCCTCCGGCAACAGCGTGAGATCATCTATAAGCAGCGCGATGAAGTACTGACGGCGGATAATTTGCGTGAAATCGTTGAAAAAATGATCCGCTCGGTCGTAGAACGCGTTGTCAACGCTAATGCACCGCTTCATGAAGATGAGGAAGAATGGAACTTGCAGGGCATTGTCGATTATGTCTTGACCAATCTGCTTCGTGAAGGCGACATCTCGCGGGAAGACTTGCTCGGAAAAGAACCGGACGAAATGGTTGACTTGATCATGGCAAAAGTGAAGATGCGCTATGATGAAAAAGAAGAAGCATTCGGGCCGGAACAGATGCGCGAATTTGAAAAAGTCATTTTGCTGCGCTCTGTTGACTCAAAATGGATCGACCATATTGATGCGATGGACCATCTCCGCGAAGGGATCCACTTGCGCGCGTACGGCCAGATCGACCCGCTGCGCGAATACCAGTCGGAAGGCTTTGCCATGTTTGAAAATATGGTTGCATCCATCGAGGAAGATACGGCAAAATATATTATGAAAGCAGAAATCCAAACCAATCTGGAGCGCCAGGAAGTGGCAAAGGGCCAGGCTGTCGTGCCGGGCGGGGAAGAAACAATTGTGAAGAAAAAACCGATCCGCAAAAAAGTGCGCATCGGCCGGAATGACCCTTGCCCGTGCGGTAGCGGCAAAAAGTATAAAAACTGCCACGGCCGGCTTGAGGCTTAAAATCAGGCAGGCATACGTAAAAAAGGAGGGGCAAAACGCCGCCCTTCTTTTTTGCGGAAAACAGCAGAAAAATTTAATGAGGTGAATGGAATGGAGTTATCAGAAATTAGAGCGGAATTGGAAAATACAGCTAAGAAATTAGCGGGTTTCAGGGGGTCTCTTTGAATTAGAAGAAAAAGAGACACGTATTGCTGAACTGGAAGAAAGAATGCTGGAACCGAACTTTTGGGACGACCAGCAGGAAGCACAAAAAATTATTAATGAATCCAATGCTTTAAAAGAAATGGTAAACGGCTACCGTGAACTCGAGTCGCAACAGGAGGATCTCGAAGTCACGCACGAACTGGCCAAAGAAGAAAATGACTCGGAACTGAAAGAAGAGCTCGAGGCTGAGCTTGAAGCGTTCACGGAAAAATTAAATGAATACGAGCTGCAGCTGCTTTTAAACGGACCGTATGATGCGAACAATGCGATTTTGGAACTGCACCCTGGCGCGGGCGGTACAGAATCCCAGGACTGGTGTTCCATGCTGCTCAGAATGTATACACGCTGGGGCGAGAAAAAAGGCTTTAAAGTCGAAACCCTTGATTACCTCCCGGGCGACGAAGCCGGTGTGAAAAGCGTCACCCTCCTTTTCAAAGGGCATAACGCGTACGGTTATCTTAAAGCGGAAAAAGGCATTCACCGCCTTGTCCGGATCTCGCCGTTTGATGCAGCCGGCCGCCGCCACACTTCGTTCGTCTCGTGCGAAGTGATGCCGGAAATAGACGACAACATTGAAGTGGAAGTCCGGCCGGAAGATTTGCGTGTCGACACATACCGGGCAAGCGGGGCAGGCGGCCAGCACATTAACAAAACGTCTTCGGCTGTCCGGATTACCCATATTCCGACCGGGATTGTCGTCTCCTGCCAATCGGAACGTTCGCAAATTCAGAACCGCGAACAAGCCATGAAAATGCTGAAAGCGAAATTGTACCAAAAAGAAGTAGAAGAAAAAGAGAAACAATTGGCAGAAATCCGCGGCGAACAGAAAGAGATCGGGTGGGGCAGCCAGATCCGTTCTTATGTTTTCCATCCATATTCCATGGTAAAAGATCACCGCACAAATGTTGAAACAGGGAATGTCCAGGCGGTAATGGATGGCGAAATTGATCCGTTCATTGACGCTTACCTGCGTGCGCATATTTCGTAATGAGAAAAAGTTTTTCTGAAAAATTGAACGCATGACAGGCCGGATGCCACAATGCCAAAAAATATAGAGGGGTGCGAAACAAGCGGTCCTGTATATTGGTGTGTGGCATCCGTTTTTTTATGAAAAGGGGGAGGGAAATGGCAAAGAAAAGGAGAAAGCCGGAGAACAAATACTGGACGATGCTGAAAGAATACATTTATATCCTTGCTGGATCAGCGATCGTTGCCATTACATTTAATGTTTTCCTGCTTCCAAATAATATTGCGTCCGGCGGCGTCAGCGGGATCAGCACGATTTTGCACGGGGTGTTCGGATGGAAGCCGGCTTACGTGCAATGGGGGCTCAACATTCCGCTATTTATTGCCGGCCTCATTTTTCTTGGCTACCAATTTGGTATTAAAACACTTGTTGGCACCTTGTTTTTGCCGTTTGTTGTTTTTTTGACGGAAAATTGGCAGCCGTGGACGCATGACGCATTGCTGGCCGCACTTTTTGGTGGAATCGGCGTCGGGGCTGGGCTCGGGATTGTGTTTCTTGGCAGGGCTTCAACCGGCGGAACCGATTTGGCCGCGCAAATTATCCATAAATTTACCGGCATCTCACTCGGGAAATGTGTGCTTGCGATTGACGGGCTTGTTGTCCTGTCAGCAGCTGCCGTTTTTGATATTGAAAAGGGTTTGTATGCAATCATCGGGCTGTTTGTCACAAGCAAGACCATTGACCTCGTCCAGGTCGGCCTGAACCGTTCGAAAAATGTACTGATCATTTCTGACAAACACGAGGATATCCGGAAAGAGATTTTGTTCCAGATCGACCGGGGGGTTACAAGGCTCCATGCATATGGCGGATTTACCGACCATGAAAAACCGATTCTCATGTGTGTCGTCGATCAGTCTGAATTTATTAAGTTAAGAAACCTTGTCAAAACCATTGACGGGAAGGCATTTGTTGTTGTGATGGACGCCGCCGAAGTGCTAGGAGAAGGTTTTAACATGCCGTAGCCGCGCGTTTACGCGTTTTTCGGTATGTGTAAAATTTTACTCGACGGGGCAGATGAGTGAAAAAAAATGGGAAGACGCTCTATCATCTAATTGTACACTTCAAGATGAACATCTAGAGAGAGGTCTTCCCATGGATATTATATCAATAATTGCTGGATTATTAAAGGATACAAAGAGTCTT
>NZ_CALPDC010000058.1:0-15747 GCF_943193165.1 Weizmannia agrestimuris | reverse complement strand
AGTGTACAATTAGATGATAGAGCGTCTTCCCATTTTTTTCCACTCATTTGCCCCTTCGAGTAAAATTTTACACATACGATTTTAGCATATGCCCTTCTGTAGCAGCAGGAGAAAAACCGTTGAAAAATCTTTCTTCCAACGGTTTTTACATGTTTAAGCAAATTCCACCCGGCTAAAAACTGTTTGTCACCCATTCGACGATTTTCATGGCCATCCAGGCAATGCCGGCGCCGATCAGCGGCCCGACCGCAACCCCTTTAAACAAAGAAACGGCGAGAATGGTGCCAAGCACGAGCGCCGTCGTAATTTGCGGATCGCTCGCAAGCAGGGTGATACCGTTTTTGGCCAGAAGCGCGACAATGATACCGGATGCAAGTGCAATCCATGCATACGGCGATTTGAGCGATTCATACAAATCTTTAAAGCCGATCTGTCCGGTTGCAATCGGCACAAGGACGGCGATCGTAATAATGGTGACGCCCCAGTTGATCCCTTTCGACTGGACGGTTGAAAAAATTTTCGCATCCAGCCCTGCCACTTTCAGGACAAGTAGCACGATAACAGAAATGATTAACGATTGGTTTTTTGCCGCAAATCCGATCGCTAAAAGCAGCAACAAAAATAAATACGGCTGGTACATAAGCATCCCTTCTTTCATGCTGAAAATCTTTTGGTGCCGGGTATTTTTTTCTGAATTTTTGGTGAAGATAGAAATAGAAAATCTATCAAAAAAAACGGCTTTTTCTTTGTTTTACGCCCCCCGCCGTGTAAAATAATAACATATTAACGAATACAGGAGGGTCAGACTTGAATTCTGTTTACATACACCGCGCGCTGCGGGGCCTTTTTGTTGCACTGTGCATCCTGGTTGGCTTTTTTGCGGTTTATCTGGCTGTAAAATACGCTTATCCGTTTATTATTGCGCTGTTGATCGCGCTTATGATCAACCCGCTCGTCAATTTTCTGGACAGAAAGGTAAGGCTTCCGCGGGCGCTTGCTGTTTTGATATCCCTGATTCTGATCATTGGCGTCTTTGTCGGCATCATTACGCTGCTTGTTGCCGAGATCGTAACGGGGGCGAATTACCTTGCTGACGTTTTGCCGGAGCATGTCCAGACGCTTGTCAATTATTCGGAATCGCTTGTCACCGCCCAAGTTTTACCGCTGTACGACCAGCTGGCGGGCCTCTTTAAAAATCTCGATGCAGGCCAGCAGGAAACGATCGTGCAAAACATTCAGGCGGCCGGGCAAAAGATCGCTTCTTCAGCAGGTGATTTCCTGTCCGGGCTGTTTAAAAAACTGCCGGGGCTTGTTTCCTGGATTCCAAATGCGGCAACCGTGCTGATTTTTGCCCTGCTTGCAACGTTTTTCATCAGCAAGGACTGGAACCAGTTGACAGGCAAAGGAAAGCTGTTACTGCCGAAAAAAGCAAGAAAAAGCGGGATCACCGTGTTTGCCGACCTCCGCAATGCGCTTTTCGGTTTTGTCCGTGCTGAATTGACACTGATTTCCATGACACTTGTCATTGTGCTGATCGGGCTTTTGATTTTACGCGTGGATTACGCGATTACAATCGCCCTTGTTTGCGGCATTGTCGATATTTTGCCGTATTTGGGAACGGGCGTTGTGTTTGTCCCCTGGATCATTTACGAATTCATTACCGGCAGCCTGCCGCTTGCGATCGGGCTTACCGTCCTTTACATTGTCGTGATCGTGCAAAGGCAGATTATGGAGCCGAAAATTTTATCGTCCAGCATCGGAATGAATCCACTCGCGACGCTTATCGCCCTGTTTATTGGCTTTAAAACAGTCGGGTTCCTTGGCTTGATTCTCGGGCCGATTACACTCGTGTTGCTGACCGCGCTGATCCGCGCCCATGTATTCCATGACATTTGGAACTATATTATGGGCAAAAAAACAATATAAAAAACGCAGAGGCCGGATGCCTCTGCGTTTTTTTTTGCTTATTTACAATACAGTCGCATGGCCGTTGTAAACCGAGCCGGTTGCTGCATCTACCGTAACTTCCTGCCCGTCTTTAAAAATGGAAACGGCTTTTTCAACACCGACAATGACCGGAATGCCGACATTGATGCCAACAACTGCAGCATGGCTTGTCAAGCCGCCTTCTTCCGTAATCAGCGCGGCACATTTTTCAATGGCCGGCATGATTTCTTTGTCGGTCGTTCTCGTGATGAGCACACAGCCTTCTGTTGCTTTTGCGTTTGCTTCTTCTGGGCTTTCAGCAACAACGACCGGACCAAATGCCGATTTTCTGCCGATTCCCTGGCCTTTTGCCAATATATCGCCGATCAGGTGCACTTTCATCAGGTTGGTTGTGCCTTTCCCACCAACAGGGACGCCGGCTGTGATAATCACAAGGTCGCCGTGATGGACGATATCGGATTTCAATGCTTCATCCACTGCGATTTCAAGCATTTCATCCGTATTGTTTGCCTTTGTGCCCAATTGCGGGTATACGCCGGACACAACGGTTAAGCCGCGCTGCACTTTCGGATCGCTCGTGACAGCAATAATCGGGGCTGCCGGGCGGTATTTGGAGATCATGCGCGCCGTATAGCCGCTTTCGGTTGGCGCAATAATGGCATTCACATCAAGATTTAAAGCCGTATGGGCAACGGACTGGCAAATGGCGTCTGTCATATTATGGTCCGTGCTCTTGCTGCGTTTGTTCAGAATATCGCGGTGGTTAATCGCTTTTTCCACATGGACCGCGATATTGTACATCGTCTTAACCGCTTCAGCAGGATATTTTCCGGCTGCTGTTTCGCCGGAAAGCATGATTGCATCCGTGCCGTCGAAAATGGCGTTGGCCACGTCGCTTGCTTCTGCGCGGGTCGGGCGCGGGTTGCGCTGCATCGAATCCAGCATTTGCGTTGCGGTAATGACCGGTTTGCCGAGCGTATTGCATTTTCTGATCAGCTCTTTTTGCACGAGCGGTACCGCTTCGGTCGGAATTTCAACGCCGAGGTCACCGCGGGCAACCATTAAGCCGTCCGATACAGCTAGGATTTCATCGATGTTGTCGACGCCTTCCTGGTTTTCAATTTTAGGGAAAATTTTCACATGTAAAGCATCGTGTTCTTCAAGGAGCTGGCGAATTTCCAAAACGTCAGACGGCCGGCGTACAAATGAAGCCGCAATGAAGTCAATGCCTTGTTCAAGCCCGAACAGGATATCGCTCACGTCTTTTTCGGTAATGCCCGGAAGGTTCACGGAGACACCCGGGACGTTGACACCCTTTTTGTTTTTCAAAACGCCGCGGTTCAGCACTTTTGTATGGATTTCACCGGCGTTTTTATCGATGGCCGTCACTTCCAGTTCAATCAAACCATCATCAAGCAGAATTTTAGAGCCAACGTGCACATCATCAATCAGCCCTTCATACGTGACCGAAAATTTTTCCGTTGTCCCGAGCACTTCTGTCATTGAAATGACCGGCGTCATGCCTTCAACGAGCTCAAATCCGCCATCTTTCATATCGTGGGTGCGGATTTCCGGGCCCTTTGTATCAAGCAGAAGCCCGATCGTTTTGTTTTGGTTTTTTGCAGCTTCGCGGATATTTTTAATCCGGGCAAGATGTTCCTCGTGGCTGCCGTGCGAGAAGTTCAGGCGGCAAACATCCATCCCGTTTGCCATTAATCTTTCAAGCATTTCCACACTTTCACTGGCAGGCCCGATTGTACATACAATTTTGGTTTTTTTCATTCTATTTCCTCCTAAACAACGTTAGATCGACAATTCTTTCGACAGCTTATACATGTTTTGATTAATGGCGTGCGGTTTCCCGAGAATCTCAAGGATGTCATGGTCAACCAGCTGGTTATTTTGAATGCCGACAGCGCGGCCCCCTTTTCCTTCGAGCAGCAGTTCAACAGCCCTTGCGCCGAGGCGGCTTGCAAGCACGCGGTCAAATGCAGTCGGAGAACCGCCACGCTGGATATGGCCGAGAACGGAAACGCGGGTATCACCGATCGCACCAGTTTTTTTCAATTTTTCCGCAAACTCGTTACCACTCATCACGCCTTCCGCGACGATGATAATGCTGTGGCGTTTGCCACGTTTTTTCCCTTGTTCAAGGCGATCCACGACATCTTTCAAATCAAACTTTTCTTCCGGCACAATAATTGATTCAGCCCCGCCGGCAAGACCGGACCAAAGCGCGATATCCCCCGCATTTCTGCCCATGACTTCAATAATAAAGGTACGTTCGTGGGAAGAAGCGGTGTCGCGAATTTTGTCAATCGCATCCAGAACAGTGTTCAGCGCTGTATCAAAACCAATTGTAAAATCCGTACCTGGGATGTCGTTGTCGATTGTCCCCGGCACACCGATGCAGTTGAAACCTTGTTCTGTCAGTTTTTTCGCTCCCTGATAGGAACCGTCCCCGCCGATCACAACGAGGGCTTCAATGCCATGGTCTTTCAGCTGCCGGATCGCTTTTTGCTGCCCTTCCGGCGTTTTGAATTCTTCGCTTCTTGCCGACTGCAAAACCGTGCCGCCGCGTTGGAGAATATCACCGACAGATCCTGCTTCAAGCTTTTGGACGTTACCATGAATCAACCCGTTATAGCCCTGGTGAATACCGTAAACTTCCAGGCCGTGATAAATCCCTTTACGGGTAATCGCGCGGACTGCGGCATTCATCCCTGGTGCATCGCCGCCGCTTGTTAATACTCCAATTCGCTTCATATTATTCACCTCTGTATATGTAATTCTCTTGGCAGGCCGGTATTTCAATCAAGCAAAGTAATTATAGTATCTCCAAGTCTGCCTTCGAATATATCTAAAATACCACTTTAAAAGCATGTTCACAATCGATCATGAAAAAGTAAAAATTTTAAAAATGTGCGTTTATGAACAAACTGTGTCGGAATAGTATGAATACGTTACCAATTCTCCTGTCTTCCCTGCCTGCCATGCAAACGGCGTTCTTTTTTCTTTTCCCGGTTTCCATGCCGGTAAACCAGGATCTGAATTTTCTTTTCAACCACTTAGAAGAAAGGGGATCCTATATAACTTGAACTAAACATTACTACTTGTTTATGTGCTGCCATCCTGATCGTCATTGATTTTGGTACGAAAAACTTAAGTTCATTTTATATAGTTAGAAAGCAGAACGCCAAAATTTTGGCCTGCATCCGTTACACCATGTAAAAAGCGAGGCAACCGGTGATGGGTGCCGGTTGCCTGGGTGCTTTTTTCGGCTATTGGCGGGCAAACTGTTCGAGCGTTGAAAACACGCCAATTTTACGGTATTTTTCGTACCTTTTTTCCACCAGTTCTTTAGGGGCATATGCCCGCAGCTCCTTTAATGATGCGGCAAGCACAGGGCGCATCAGCTCTGCCTGCGCTCTCGGATCTTTATGTGCGCCGCCTTTTACTTCCGGAATCAGTTCATCGATAATGCCCAGTTCTTTCAGCTCGGGCGCGGTCATCTTCATAGTGGCGACGGCTCGTTTTGCCTGCGACGCATCTTTCCATAAAAGCGCCGCGGCGGATTCCGGTGAAATGACCGAGAACCATGAATTTTCGAGGACATGGATATGGTCGCCGACGCCAATGCCGAGCGCCCCGCCACTGGCCCCTTCACCGATAATCAGGCAGATGATCGGAACGCTCAACCCGGACATTTCAAACAGATTGCGCGCGATCGATTCAGCGATGCCCCTTTCTTCCGCTGCTTTTCCCGGATACGCGCCTTTTGTGTCGATGAAGCTGATAATCGGGCGTTTAAATTTTTCCGCCTGCTTCATCAGCCGCATTGCTTTCCGGTAGCCTTCCGGGTGTGGCATGCCGAAATTGCGGCGGATGTTTTCTTTTGTGTCTTTCCCCCGCTGCTGGCCGATCACGGTGACAGGAAGACCCTCAAATTTTGCGATCCCGCCGACAACCGCCCCGTCGTCGCCGTATACACGGTCGCCGTGGAGCTCAAGAAAATCGGTAAAAAGATATTGAATATAGTCCAATGATGTCGGCCGTTCGGGAAAACGCGCAATCTGGATTCTGTCCCACGGATCCATATTTTCGTAAATTTCCTCTTCCAGCCGGGAAAGCCTTGCTTCCAGTTTTTCAATCTCGCTTGACAAATCGACATCCGACTGTTTTGTAAAATCCTTTAGCTCGGAAATTTTGCGTTTCAGCTCAATGACCGGTTTTTCAAATTCAAGTTCATTCACCATTGTAGTTCACCTGCGTTTGTTGGTTGATGGATGTCCAGAATGCCTGCCAATGTTTTTTTCAGGTCATGGCGTTTCACAACCGCATCGAGCTGGCCGTGTTCAAGAAGAAATTCTGCAGTCTGGAAATCTTCAGGAAGTTCTTCGCGGATCGTCTGTTCAATGATGCGGCGGCCGGCAAAACCGATCAATGCGCCAGGCTCCGCAAGATTGATATCCCCGAGCGATGCAAAGCTTGCGGTCACGCCGCCTGTTGTCGGATGGGTCATCACGGTTACCGTTAACCCGCCGTGACGGCTGAACCTTTCGAGCGCTGCGCTCGTCTTCGCCATCTGCATTAAAGAATAGATCCCTTCCTGCATGCGGGCGCCCCCTGAGGCCGTGAAAATGATAAACGGCACATGGAGCCTGTCTGCTTCCTCGATGGCGCGCGTAATTTTTTCACCGACAACCGAGCCCATGCTGCCCATCCGGAATTGTGCATCCATGACACTAAGCACGACCGGCCTTTCCTGAATGTTGCCCTTACCTGTCAGTACCGCTTCATTCAAGTTTGTTTTTTTGCGGTCTTTTTCCAGTTTTTCAAGGTAACCCGGAAACGCAAGCGGGTTTTTGGAAACAAGCCCGCGGTCGAACTCTTCAAACGTTCCTTCATCCAGCAGGCTTTCCACCCTTTCATAAGCGGTCATTTGATAATGGTAGCCGCAATGGAGGCAGACTTTTAAATTCTTCTGCAGTTCTTTTGTATACATAATTTTGCCGCACTTCGGGCATTTTGACATGATCCCTTCAGGAACTTCCTGCTTTGTATGGTCTGAAGGGATAGTCGCATATTTTCGCTTTTTCGGTTTAGGAAAAAAATCTTTCAGCAAATCTTACCCCTCCTGTATCTGGCACCGGAACCACCGGGCAAGCCGGCGGTTTTTCTGCCGAAGTACCGGCAAATGGCGTTTTCCCGTACCGGCAAAAAGGCGGCTTTTTTTCCGGCATCTGATGCTTATTTGCCAATTTCGGAAAGCTGTTTCGTTTTTTCGCGGATTTCTTCCGGGCTCACCTGGATGCGGGCGACACCGGTTTCCATCGCCGCTTTTGCAACAGCTGCCGCAACCGCCGGCGCAACACGCGGATCAAACGGGCGCGGAATGACATAATCCGCATTCAGTTCATGTTCATCAATTAAACCGGCGATCGCGTGGACAGCGGCTTGTTTCATCTTTTCATTAATATGCGTGGCGCGCACATCCAATGCCCCCCTGAAAATACCCGGGAAGGCGAGGACATTGTTGACCTGGTTTGGAAAATCAGAGCGGCCTGTGCCGATGACTTTCGCGCCGGCCGCTTTGGCATCTTGCGGCATGATTTCCGGATTCGGATTGGCCATCGCAAAAATAATCGGGTCTTTTTTCATCGACTGCACCATTTCTTTCGTCAGTGCCCCCTCTACAGAAACGCCGATAAAAACATCCGCATCTTTGATCACATCCGCCAGGCTACCTGCTGCTTTATCACGGTTTGTATATTTGGCCACTTCGAATTTCACCTTGTTCATTCCAAACGGGCGCCCTTCATAGATCGCCCCTTTAGAGTCGCACATAATAATATCGCGGACGCCAAAGTTGTAAAGCAGTTTGATAATCGCGATGCCGGCAGCGCCCGCGCCGCTTGCCACCACTTTAATTTCAGACATTTCTTTGCCAACGAGTTTTAAAGCGTTCACGAGCCCGGCAGCCGTTACAATCGCCGTCCCGTGCTGGTCATCGTGAAAAACAGGAATATTCATTTCCTTCTTCAATTTTTCTTCAATGACAAAGCAGTTCGGCGCGGCGATATCCTCCAGATTCACGCCGCCGAAAACCGGTTCCAGTCGTTTCACCGTCTCCACGATTTCATCAATATCTGTCGTATCGAGGCAAATGGGAAAGGCATCGACGCCGGCAAAGCTTTTGAACAAAATCGCCTTGCCTTCCATGACCGGGAGTGCGGCTTCAGGGCCGATATTTCCAAGCCCGAGAACGGCGGTGCCGTCCGTTACAACCGCGACCATATTGCCTTTCATCGTATATTCATAGACCGTTTCCGGTTTGTCGTAGATCATTTTGCAAGGCTCAGCCACACCGGGCGAATAGGCCAGGCTCAGATCCTTTGCATTTTTGACGGTGACTTTTGACTTGGATTCCAATTTCCCTTTGTGTTCGCGGTGCATATGTAACGCTTCTTCCCGCAATGACATGAACCTCACTCCCCCGTTTTCACTGCACGATATGCGGTTTCTTACTCACAAGCCTATTAAACAATATAACATATTTAATCTAGAGAGAAAAACTTATTTCAATATGACATTTCCTTCACCAAGCAGTTCCGTAAGCTTTCCGAGGCATGCTTCCTCCGCCCGGACCCGGTTTTTTTCCGGAAGCCGGATCGTTTTCCGTTCCGCTTCATAATGAAGAATGACCGGCGAGTCCCCCGGAAAAGCGTCAAGCACCTGCTTCACTTGAACAAGCAGCATGCGGTCCTTTCCAGCCGGAATCTTTAAATATAACGTGGCACCGGTCGGCATGCTGCGGAACGGGCTGGCATCTTCGAGCGCCCGGGCAATCACCTGCTTTTTGCCGTTCCTGTTTTCAACATTTCCTTCCACGACCACAATCAACCCTTTTTGGCATAACGGGCTGTATTTTTTAAAGACATCCGGAAAAACAACACATTCTATCTCATCCGTTTCGTCACTCATGCGCAAAAATGCCATCAGGCTGCCTTGTTTTGTGCGGATCGTTCTTGTGTCCGTAATGCAGGCGCCAAACCGGATTTTTCTCATGCCGGGTTGAAGCTTGCTTACTGCAAGCACGCCGGCTTCGTCCCAACCCGGGCGGTACTGCCCGGCCGGATGCCCGGATAGATAGAGCCCCAAATATTGCTTTTCAAAGGCAAGCTTATCCATCAGTGAAATCGGCTCGGTTTCCACATAATTTGGTTCAATGCTGAACGCTTCATCCTCAAAGAACAGATCCGCCTGCCCGTCATCCGGCTTCATAATCTCCGCGTGCTCAAGGGCGACATCAATGCTGGCAAGCAAAACTGCCCTGTCTTTTCCAAACTCATCCATCGCGCCTGAGAATGCAAACGCCTCTAAAATTTTCCGGTTCAGCCCTTTCACCCGCAGGACAAGATCAAACAGGCTTTTAAACGGGCGCCGTTTTCTTTCTTTAAGCAGCTCTTTGATGGAGGCGTATCCGATCCCTTTTATCGCGGCAAGGCTATAACGGATGGCGCCGTTTTCCACGGTAAACGGATAATGGCTGTGCTGCACGGAAGGCGGCAAAACCCGGATCCCCATCTGCTGCGCTTCGCGAATATACTGGGCAATTTTATCCTCGTTGCCGATCACGCTCGTCAAAAGGCTTGCCATAAAATAGAGCGGGTAATGGGCTTTTAAATAGGCGAGCCGGCAAGCGAGCATGCTGTAAGCGACGGCATGGCTGCGGTTAAAACCATAATTGGCGAAGCGGACGATAAAATCATAAATAGTATTCGCCGTTTTTCTCTCATATCCTTTTTTTTGCGCGCCATTTATAAAATGCAGCCGCTGTTCGTCCAGGATTTCCCTTTTCTTTTTGCTGACGGCACGGCGGAGCAAATCCGCCTCCCCGAGTGAAAAGCCCGCCATCTTTGAAGCGATCTGCATAATTTGTTCCTGGTAGACAATCACACCGTATGTTTTTTCCAAAATCGGCTGGAGGTCGGGATGCGGATATTCGACCGGTTTCAACCCGTGTTTCCGCTCAATATAGGCCGGGATGTTTTCCATCGGCCCGGGCCGGTACAGCGCATTGACCGCGACAATGTCTTCAAATTCAGTCGGTTTAAGCCGCTCGAGCACTTTCCGCATGCCGTCCGACTCGAACTGGAAGATCCCGGTCGTATTGCCCGAACTAAAAAGGCGGAATGTCTGTGGATCATCGAGCGGTACATCCTGGAGGCGGATTTTTCTCCCCGTCCCCTTTTCAATCCCCGTGAGGATATGCTCAAGGATGGTTAAATTCCGCAAGCCGAGAAAATCCATTTTCAAAAGCCCGATTTCTTCGAGATGGTTCATCGGATACTGGGTTAAAAAGATGCCGTCATGCCCTTCCTGCACCGGGATGATTCCCGTAAGCGGTTCCCCACTGATAATGACGCCGGCTGCATGGGTCGAAACATGGCGCGGCAATCCTTCCAAAAGCAGGGCCGTTTCAAAAAGCTTGCGGTGCTGATCCGATTGGCCGATCCATTCCCGAAAGGCGCTTGATGCTTCATACGCTTTTTTAAGCGTCATGCCAGGCTGTGACGGGATGAAGCGCGACAACTGTTCAAGTTCTTTTGCGCTGAGACCGAATATCCGGGCTACATCCCGGGCTGCGGCTTTCGCAGCAAATGTGCCGAATGTGATGATCTGCGCGACATGCTGTCTGCCGTATTTTTCCGCAACGTAGCGAATCATCTCGTCCCGCTTGTGATCCGGAAAATCGCTGTCAATATCCGGCATGGAAATGCGCTCCGGATTTAAAAACCGTTCAAACAAAAGCCCGTATTGCACCGGATCGACGTCGGTAATATAAAGCGCGTATGCGACAAGGGAGCCGGCAGCGGAACCGCGCCCCGGCCCGGTAAGAATCCCGTGCTCCCTCGCATATTTCATAAAATCCCAGACAATAAGGAAATAGTCGCTGAACTGCATTTCCTGAATGATTTTTAATTCATACTCCAGCCGGTCTGTATACCGTTCTTCCAGATTCGGAACGCGTGCTGCAAGGCCTTTTCGGCATACTTCTTCTAAGAAGGCATCCGCCGTCTGCCCGCCCGGAACCGGAAATGCCGGCAGCAGCCGCTGTCCCGTTTTGATTTCCACAGAGCAGGCATCTGCAATTTTTTCCGTATTGGCCAAAGCTTCCGGGAAATCGGCAAAAAGCTGTTCCATTTCCTCTTGCGGCTTAAAGTCGTGCGTGCCGCTTTCCGGGCGCGGCCGGTTTTCATCCGTCAGTTTCACCCCGGCTTTGATCGCGCGCAACACTTCATGAGAAAAAGCATCTTCCTTTTTTAAGTATTTCACATTTGCGGCCGCCACTTCTGGGATACCCAGTTTTTCCGAGAGCGCGTGCATATCGGGAAGCACTTTCTTAGCTTGCACTGTCCCGTTGTTTTCAAGTGCAAGATAAAAGCTCGGCCCGAAAATGTCCCGGTATAAAACTGCAACCTCTTCTGCACGCGCTTCATCTCCCCTAAGTAGCGCCTGTTCGATTTCCCCTTCAAGCCCCGGCGTAAAGGCGATCAGGCCGTCGCTGTAGGCGCGCAGCCATTTGATAAAAATGCCGGGTTCGGGTCTCGTCTGGATGGCACTTGAGATTTTCATCAAATGCCGGTAGCCGGTTTCGTTTTTGGCAAGCAACACAACCGGATAGGCTGTGTCAGGTTCAAACGAACTCATGATATCCGCTGTCATGCCGATAATGGGTTTAATGCCATTTTCGCGGCAAGCCTTGTAAAAAGGAAAGGCCCCGTACATCACATTGCGGTCCGTGATCGCAAGGGTGTCGTAATGAAGCGCTTTTGCGTACGCCGCCCATTCAGGGATGGAGATCGTACTTTCCAACAGGCTGTAGGCCGTTTGGACCTGTAAATGGACAAAACGCATGGTAAACTGCCTCCTATTCGTACCTGTACATGATTCTTATTATACATGTTTTCACGCGAGCAAAAAAGAAGATACGTTCGATTTCATACAGGCATGCATTGTCCCATATATTGTTAGTAATGAAGAAAAGATGGGGATGGTTCGGTTGAGCGAAGGATTTTTTCCCGCATTTTTCAACAGCTATTTTATCGCATTCGGCGTAATGTTCGGCGGCGCCTTGATCGGGGGACTCGCTTCGTTCATTACCGGCGAGCCGCTTTTGACGGAAATTTCGAAGATTGCGCGTGACCTCCGCATCTGGGCGATCATTGCCGCCATCGGGGGGACGTTCGATACCGTTTACAGCTTTGAAAAAGGATTTTTGGAAAGCGAGACGATGGTATTGTTCAAGCAGCTGCTTTTAATTCTGTCGGCCATGGGCGGTGCCAAAACGGCCGCGCTCATTATTTCATGGATAACCCAGGAGAATGTGCTATGAGAATCCCGCCGCTTTACCGGAAACCGGGCTGGCAGCGGTTCATGGCCGGATTTATCGTGGGCGGGTGCATCTGCTGGCTGATTTTTCTGTACATGTTCGGTGTCATGCAGGAAAGGCAGGCGCAAATGATTGAACGGCAGGAAAAAACGATCCAGGATTTGCAACAGGAAAAGGCGATCTGGCAGGAAGACTATAAAAAGCTCAATCAAAAAAATGAAAAGCTCCTGACCATCCAGCGTATTGACGTGAAAATCAGCAACTACGAAAAATATGACATTCACGATTCACAAAGCATTTTTGAAGCAGAAGAGGATATTAAACATGACTTAAGCCCGCTGATTGCAAAAAATTTAAAAACCGCTTATTTGAACAAAGACTTGATCACCCGCATGCTTGAAAACAAAGTCATTAAAATCAACCACCGCCGCTATACTTTCGAAGTGCGGGACATTTTGTTTTACTCCGTTGTCCGCGTCCACCTGAATTTAAAGCTGGCAGACTAAAAGAAGGCAAATCCGCTTTTCCGGCGGTTCTGCCTTCTTTTTTTACCCTTCCTTGCAGAGCGCGATTAATTCCTTTTTTACCGCCTCTGCCGTTTCCCACGAATACGCGGTGGCCCCGGCCGCAAGCGGATGCCCGCCGCCGCCGTATTTGCGGGCCAGCTCATTGATGGCAGGGCCTTTGGAGCGGAAACGGAGGCGGATTTGGCCTTCTTCTTCGATAAAGAAGCACCAGGCTTTAAGCCCTTTAATATCGCCGAGCGTGGTGACAAGCTGGGAGGCTTCCCGCACCGTTACGCCGAATTTTTCAATCAGTTCTTTTTTCAGCACGACGATCGCCGCCCCGTGCTCAAGAATGTCCAGGTTCTGGTATATATACCCTTGAAGCCTCACGACTTCCGGTTCAACCTCGTACATCTTGTTAAAGAGCGCTGTCCGGTCAAAATGGTAATGGATCAGTTCTCCGGCATAGTCAAATGTTTTTTCCGTCGCACTCGGATACAAAAACCGGCCCGTATCCCCGACAATGCCGGCAAACAGCAGCCTTGCCGCGGCATCTGTCATCCTGAGCCCTTCTTCTTTCCCCGATAAGTAAAACTCATAAATCATTTCGCTGACAGAGGACGCGTCTTCATCGACCCACTGCAAATCCCCGTAAGCATCATGGTTCGGGTGATGGTCGATTTTGATCAGCCTTTCCCCCAGATGGAAACGCTGGTCGCTGATCCGCTCGCGGTTCGCGGTATCACAAACGATGACAAGCGCCCCGCGGTACGTTTCATCGGAAATCCTGTCCATCCTATTCAAGTAGGCGAGGTCCGGTTCATCATCGCCCACGATGTAAATGTTTTTATCCGGAAAAGACGCCTTCAATATTTCCGCAAGTCCCCCCTGCGATCCATATGCATCCGGATCAGGCCGGACATGGCGGTGGATGATGATCGTGTCAAAAAGCTTGATCGTCTGTAAAATTTTTGTTTTCATCTTACTCCCCGTTTCTCTGGCAAGTTCTTTTTTCATTTTGTAAAATAGAAGAAAATACTGACAACCCAATTTGGAGGTGCACGATGCCGATCCTTGCCGTTTTGATTCTCGCATCCCTTTGCGTGTATGTATATTTTAAACTAAAATACATCCGCAGCCTTTTAGCGATGGAAAAAAAGGTGTTCTCTGCCAAAGCCAATATGGCGCTCGGTTCGTTTATTTTTTTGTTCGGCGTGAATGAATTGTTTCTGTTTCACACTGCCGTCACCTATGCCATCGCAGCCATTTTTATCGCGCTCGGGCTGTTCAATATCGCAGGTGGTTTCAAAAGACTGCAGTTTTACCGGCCCGAAATGCAGAAAGAAAGAAACGAATCGCGGCGCACACTGTAAAAAGGAGTGGGCACGTACCGTTATCTTTCAATCAGTTGGCACATCAGCAGGGCTTTACCAACAAGGCTGCCTTGGTTGAAGACTTCGACATCAATTTTGGCAAATTTCCGGCCGGAATCGAGAATTTTCGGTACAATCCGGATCATACTTTCGAGCTGGACTGGTTTGATAAAATAGACCGTTAAACTTTCGATGATCATTTCGCCTTTTTTTCTGGAGCGCAAAAAGCGGTTGGTCGTTTCGTGCACGAGTGTCGTGAATACACCATATGAAATCGTCCCTAAAGGGTTGGTCATTTGCGGCGTCACTTCAAACTGGTAATCATCCGGGTCTTCCGTTTTGGCCGATGATGCATCAAGCTGGGTCGTGACGATATTGTCGATCGTTTCCCCGACTTGCGGCTGGCGCTGTGTCATTTGCAGCTCCTTTAAGACGTCCTGGCGGCTGACAATCCCCCTCAGCCGGTTAAAATCGTCGGTCACCGGCAAGATTTCGATCCCTTCCCAGACCATCATATGGGCAACAGATGTAACGCTTGTTTTTTCGCTGACCGTAATCGGATTTTTCGTCATCACTTTCTCGATGCTTAAGTGCGTGTCGGTTTCCATCACGTCTTTTGAAGTAATAATACCCGCCACCTTTAAATTGCGGTCGACAACAGGAAAGCGCGAGTGGCCTGTTTCCCGTTTTTTGCGGTACCAGTCCTGAACCGTGTCCGTTGTATTCAAATAAGCCGTTTTTTCAATCGGTGTTAAAATATCTTCAACGAGAATAATTTCTTTTTTGATCAGCTGGTCATAGACAGCACGATTAATCATCGTCGCAACGGTAAACGTGTCGTAGCTCGTCGAGATGATCGGCAGCGCTTTTTCATCCGCAATTTTTTTTACATAATCTTTCGTATCAAATCCGCCGGTGATCAAAACGGCAGCTCCTGACCTTAACGCCAGTTCATGCGCGTCCGTGCGGTTTCCGACAATGAGCAGGCTCCCCGGATCCGTATACTTCGACATCGCCTCGAGTTCCATGGCGCCGATCACAAATTTTGTAAGCGTTTTATACAGGCCGGATTTTCCGCCCAGCACCTGGCCGTCGATAATATTGACGACTTCCGAAAAGGTCAGCTTTTCAATGTTCTCTTTTTTCTTCTGCTCAATCCGGATGGTGCCGACCCGTTCAATCGTGCTGACATACCCTTTTATTTCAGCATCTTTAATGGCGCGGTAGGCGGTCCCTTCACTGACATTCAGCGCTTTTGCAATCTGGCGGACGGATATTTTTTCCCCGACCGGCAGCTCATTGATATATTGTAAAATCTGTTCGTGCTTTGTCGCCATTTTTTCACCTTCTTTCCGTTTTTGTCCGCTTTCAAGGAATATGTATGGAGCAATCTGTATATTTCTATTATAGATGGAAAAAGGGGGAAAGGGCAATCAGGCACCTTTATCTGTATGTGTCAAGTTTTTCTCGACAAGGTTTAAATATCGGGTATTCCAAGACACTCTTTTTGTACACTTTCGGCTAC
>NZ_CALPDC010000057.1:0-16795 GCF_943193165.1 Weizmannia agrestimuris | reverse complement strand
GATTGGAAGACCGCTTGCAAGCCATCAGACAGGGAGCGTAACGGGGCTGTTTTGTCAAAAAACAAAGAAGCTGCCGTAATGATGCAGAACCGCCCGAAGCTGCAAAGCAGACTGAAAAAGATTGGAAGACCGCTTGCAAGCCATCAGACAGGGAGCGTAACGGGGCTGTTTTGTCAAAAAACAAAGAAGCTGCCGTGATGATGTAGAGCCGCCCGAAGCCGCAAAGCAGATTGAAAGCGATCGGAAGGCCGCTTGCAAGTGAATATGCAGGATAGGAGGAAGAACATGACAGGAACGGTTTTGTTGGAAAAACAAGATGGCATCGCCGTGATGACACTGAATCGTTCGGAAGCTGCAAACGCATTATCAAAAGAAATGCTTTCGGATATGCATGAAGTTTTATCGGAAATAAAGAAAGACCGGAGTACGCGCGTTGTGATCCTGACCGGCGCCGGGGAAAAAGTGTTTTGCGCCGGAGCGGATTTAAAAGAGCGGAAAGGCATGAACGAGGAAGAGGTGCTGCAGGCCGTACGGAAGATCGGTGCGGTTGTAAATGAAACGGCCGCGCTGCCCCAGCCGGTAATTGCGGCGCTAAACGGGTCGGCATTCGGCGGTGGGCTGGAGCTGGCGCTGGCATGTGATCTTCGCATTGGCGCCCGCGAAGCAAAATACGGGCTTACCGAAACGTCGCTCGCGATCATCCCGGGGGCGGGTGGCACACAGCGGCTGCCAAGACTCATTGGGGTTGGTAAAGCGAAAGAACTGATCTATACGGCGCGACGGCTGACTGCTGAAGAAGCAGCGGCAATCGGCCTGCTCGAATACGCTGTGCCGCGTGCAGCAGTAATCGAAAAAGCGTTTGAACTGGCGGGGGAAATGCAAAAAAACGGCCCCATTGCACTTAGACAGGCAAAAACGGCTATCGATCAAGGGACAGAGACCGGCCTTTCAGCAGGGCTGAAAATCGAAGAACTCGCCTACAACGCGCTCATTCCGACCGAAGACAGGCTCGAGGGCTTGCGGGCATTCGCGGAAAAGCGCACCCCGGTGTATAAAGGGAGGTAATGCAATGGACTACGAAAGCAAAAAAGCAGAAATTTTAAAGGGCGGAAAGGAAAAATACCACCAAAAAAACCGCGAACAGGGCAAATGGTTTGTCCGCGAACGCTTGCGAATGCTGTTGGATGACGGGCTCAAGGCTGAAGACGGGATGTTTGCCAATGTCCTTGCGGGGGACCTGCCGGCAGACGGGGTCGTCACCGGGCTCGGAAAAATCGGCGGCCGCACCGTTTGCGTTATGGCCAATGATTCGACCGTAAAAGCCGGTTCGTGGGGCTGGCGGACGGTCGAAAAAATCATCCGTATCCAGGAGACAGCCGCGAAACTCAACTGCCCGATTTTGTATCTCGTCGATTCCGCAGGCGCACGGATTACCGATCAGATCGAGATGTTCCCGGGCAGAAGAGGAGCAGGGCGGATTTTTTACAACGAGGTGCATTTGTCCGGGAAAGTACCGCAAATTTGCCTCTTGTTCGGGCCGTCTGCTGCCGGCGGGGCGTATATTCCTGCATTTTGCGATATTGTCGTAATGGTCGAGGGCAATGCGTCCATGTACTTAGGCTCGCCGCGGATGGCCGAGATGGTGATCGGTGAAAAAGTGACGCTCGAGCAGATGGGCGGCGCAAAAATGCACTGCACCGTTTCGGGTTGCGGCGATGTGCTAGTGAAAACGGAAGAAGAAGCAATCCGTTATGTGCAAAAATACTTAACCTATTTTCCGGACAATTTTTCCGAAAAACCGGCAAGAACAGAAGCAAAGGCGCCGGCTGCGTTTGAAAAAACGATTGAGGAACTGATCCCGAAAAATGAAAATGCCCCGTTTGACATGTACCAGCTGATCGAGCGGATTGTGGATGAAGATTCGATCTGCGAGATTAAAAAGAAGTTTGCGCCCGAACTGATTACATGTCTCGCCCGGATTGGCGGCCGGCCTGTCGGAATCATTGCGAATCAGCCGCGGGTGAAAGGCGGCGTGCTTTTCCACGACAGCGCCGATAAAGCGGCAAAGTTTATCCATCTTTGTGATGCGTTCCATATTCCGCTTTTGTTTCTCGCGGATGTCCCCGGCTTCATGATCGGGACGCAAGTGGAGCGGGCCGGCATTATCCGCCACGGGGCAAAAATGATTTTTGCGATGAGCGAAGCAACCGTTCCGAAACTGTCCGTCATTGTCCGGAAAGCGTACGGTGCCGGTTTATACGCAATGGCAGGCCCGGCGTTTGAACCGGACTGCTGCATTGCCCTTCCGTCTGCATCGATTGCGGTCATGGGCCCTGAAGCCGCGGTCAATGCCGTATACGCCAATAAAATCGCCGCACTCCCGGAAGAGGAACGGCCGGCATTTTTCGCGGAAAAGCGGGCGGAGTACGTGAAAGACATTGACATTTACCGGCTTGCTTCCGAACTGGTTGTGGATGACGTCGTACCGGGCAATGAACTGCGGGAAGAACTCGAACGTCGGCTTGAAATGTACAGCGGGAAGCAGGAAGACTTTTCAAAACCAAAGCACCCGGTATACCCGGTTTAACATTGAAAAGCAGCTGCAGGGGCGCAGCTGCTTTTCAATACGGCTCCCGGAAAACAAAAATGGCAACGGAAAAAGACCAATGGTGCGCTTTTCTTCCTTAAAACGGGGTATGAATGTATTATCAAATGCCAACGAGGAGGCGCATCTATGGAATTTCGGAAAGCCAATCTGGATGATCTTCATCATTTAATAGAGCTTAGAAAGCAGCAGCAAGTTGCCCAAGGCATCGAACCGAAGACGGACATTGATGCCGATTTGGAAAAGTTTTTTCAAAAGAAATTAAAAGAAGGCTCCATGGTCCAATGGCTTGCGGAAGACGAAGGAGAAATCGTTGCCTGCGGGGCTGTCATTTTTTACGAATTTCCGCCGAGCTATGTGAATAAAAGCGGGAAGAAAGCCTATATTACAAATGTTTATACAAAAGAAGAATACCGCGGCCAGGGGATCGCGAAAGAATTGATGGAAAAACTGGTTGATGAGGTGAAAAAGGCTGGCATCTCCAACATCTGGCTTGGCGCTTCTGAAATGGGCAAGCCGTTGTATGAAAAATTCGGTTTCCAGGAAGTGGATGAATGGATGGAACTGCATTTATGATGAAATGAGAGAATGAGAAAAACCGGTAATCCGATTCCAAATTCTATTTTTCCTTTTCATTTTATTGTGAAGATTATATAATGTTTTAAAGGAGTCGGAAAAAATGTCTGATTTTGTTCACGATACAACTTCCAATGTTTATTCAGATGGAAGCCATGAATATTTAAAAAGTCAATGCCTTAATATTAAAAATAAATTTCAGTTAAAAGATCAGCAGTTAGCTACACTATTTGGGATTTCCGATGAGAAAACTACAAAAATTCTCTCTGGAAAGCCATGCTACTTCGATGAAGGAGAGTTAAAAAGAATCCATTATCGTTTACCGTTTTTAAGTACAGGATTCTCTTTTATAGGCTCAAAAGAGAGAGTGAGAGCGATAATAGATGCTAATTTGATAGAAGATTATAATCTTTCCTATGAAACATTATGTAAATATGCCAATGTGCCTTGTGATGTGCTTAAAGCTTTTTGTGAAGGAAATGATCATATTGATGTTGATCATTTGATGAATATTTGTGTGAATTTGTTAATGCTATCTTTTGTATTAAGACCTGAACTTTAATTCATTGTTTACCGATCAAGTTCCATCCTCGGTTTCTTTTGAGTGCTACTTTGATTTGTCCCAAAAAAACGCTTAGAAAATAAGGCCTTACATTTCCGTGCCTTCCAAAGTGTATTTTTTGAACTTCCCCATTTGCCGGTCTATACTTAAAATGGTAAGGAGGAATGTACGATGTATGAAATTGCCATTATTGGAGCTGGTCCGGCCGGGGCAAGTGCCGCCATTTTTACGGCCAAAGCCGGGAAAAGCACAGTGCTTTTTGATGGTGGCACGAGCGCTACCAAGCGGGCTTTGCTGAAAAATCACTACGGCGTAACAGAAATAACCGGACCAGACCTGGTCGAAACCGGTAAAAAACAGGCAGCGCAATTCGGGGCCGAACTGGTCGACGAAAAAGTCGAATCAATTGAAAAAACGGAAAATGGTTTTACCATTAAAACAGAACAAGGGTCGTACGAAAGCAAATACGTTATTCTTGCAACCGGCATGATTGCAAGCCTCGGGGAAGCCCTTGGCGTCAAAACCAAACCGGCAACAGAACCACGCGTAAAAACCGTTTTTGCAGTGGATGCGCAAGGAAAAACGAATGTCCCGAATGTATGGGCATGCGGCACGGTTGCCGGCGTCTCCATGCACACCATTATCACAGCAGGCGACGGCGCTAAAGTGGCTGTCAACCTCATCAGTGAAATCGACGGCAAACGCTGGGTCGACCACGATGTTTTAGGAAAATAAGCCGTTGTAAACGAACCGGGCAAAATTCCGCCCGGTTTTCGTTTGCTTTTTTTCAATGCGGGCTGGAACTGAAAAGAATTCGTCGCAGATCAAGCATTCTGACATGCTTATTGTTTTTCCAAAATCAAACCACCCACTGCAAAGCCGGGCACTGGGGATGCAGCCGGTACACGCGGGATTCAGGCAATCATCAAACCTTTTTTGCGTAAAGCCGTCTTTCCTATTCCATGGGAGGATTGTTAAAAATGGAATTTATGATTACAATAGATAAAAATATCCAAAAAATAAACCGAATTTTTAAAAAACGGGGAGTTGAGGTTCATGTATCGAATTTTTCAATGTGGATTTGTGATGGCGTTTACAGGACTATGTATGATGTTTTTGGTTCATCTTGTTGATGGTTATTCAACTGTAGAGCTCGGAAACTCGCTGATTAGTCAAATATTATTGATTCCAAGATTTTTTTTGATTTTTGGTATATTATTATTGATTCTCTCTTTCATTATTTGGTTTAGAAATTGGGCGAAATCTAAGGCAAAAAAAATTTCATGAGTTTTAAAGTAGAGTAGGCTTAGTTGGGCCTGCTTTTTTTGCGGCGAGCATCTGTATTCTGAATAAGTGAGGATGTTATTGCGATAAACACGGCTCCCGAAACCAGGAAAACAATCGGGTCAAATTATAATTCCAAAAAACGGTATTAGCCAACAATAGGTATGTTATTTGTAAAATGATTTAGAAAGAATCTGCCAAAATATACCACTATCTTTTCTATTGAATTTATAGTAAAATAAACTGTTAGCACATAGAAAGGAGGCGAACGTCATGGCAAAGAAATCTATGATTGTCAAACAAAAACGTGAGCCGAAATTTAAAGTTCAGGCTTACACACGCTGCGAGCGGTGCGGGCGTCCTCATTCGGTATACCGGAAATTCAAACTTTGCCGCATCTGTTTCCGGGAACTTGCGTATAAAGGCGAGATTCCGGGCGTAAAGAAATCCAGCTGGTAAGCCTTCCCCGCTCCCCTTTTTTCGGGGCACGGGATACATATCCCCGTTCTTTCCGCATCTTTGTAAATTCTTTAATCCCTCTTCATCATAATTTAACAAATCGGTGGTACGCTAAAATCAGCGGGGATGGCAAGCGTGGCCATCATCGGTACACCGCGTAGGCGGAGCGGGTACCTTGATTTCCAGTACAGCCGGCATGTTTACTTGGAAATCCAAAACCTTTCCCTTCTGATTTTTTTAAAAGGAATTTCGGCATGCATGCAGAAATTTTTCTTTTATAGAAAATGAAAAAAGGGGAGGATATTCGAAAACGCCGTCATAGGCAAAACTTTTTATGACGAGAGATGTGTCAAGTTTTTCTCGATTGTGAGATGTTGAAGGCAGGCTTCCAATGCGATCGAGAAAATTTTTATACATAGGAGACCGTTGTCAAAACTGAATAGGTAGATTTTATGCCAACACTCCACTCAATATGCTACTATTAAATCAAAGCATTTGGAACGGAGCAATGGCAATGAACACGAACCAAGACTTTTTTACCCGTAAAAAAGAGGAGTCCGGAATTGTGGTGAATGCAGTGCAGCAAGAGGCCGTAAAGCAAACGGAAGGTCCGCTTTTGCTTTTGGCTTCCCCTGGCTCCGGAAAAACGACAACCGTCATCATGCGGATCGGCTATTTAATTGAAGAAAAAGGGGTGGCGCCTGCACGGATTAAAGCCATTACGTTCAGCCGTGCCGCTGCCGCTGACATGAAAGACCGGTTCCAAAAGCTTTTTCCGAATCTTCCGCCCGTTGATTTTTCAACGATCCACAGCCTTGCTTTTGAACTCGTTCGCGTTTTTTTTCAGACGGACCAATGTCCCTTTCTTGCTGATTGAAGGCGAGGCGGGGCCGTACCATAAGAAAAAAATTTTGCGGGATGTATACAAGGCCATTAACGGGGAGAGGATCACGGAAGACCAGCTGGAGGAACTGCAGACGTATATCAGCTACATCAAAAACAAGATGATCCCGCCTGCAAAATGGGGGAAGATTGCGACAGGTGTGCCGGAAGCTGCCCGGATTTTAAAAGAGTATGAGGCGTTTAAAAAGCAGGGTACCGGACAGCTGCTTCTTGATTTTGATGATATGCTGATATATGCGAATGAAATATTAAGGCGTGATCCGGATCTTCTCCGTATGTATCAGGGGCGTTATGACTATGTGCTGACGGATGAGAGCCAGGATACGTCCATGGTACAGCATGCCATTGTTGAAAAGCTTGTGCGCCGGCATCGCAATTTGTGCGTTGTCGCCGATGATGATCAGTCAATATACAGCTGGCGGGGTGCGGAGCCGTCCTACTTCCTAAATTTTAATAAAGTGTATCCGGATGCGAAAATTTTATTTATGGAACAAAATTACCGGTCATCTCAAGAGGTTGTCACGACTGCCAACCTGTTTATCAAGCGCAACAAGCACCGCTATGATAAAAACATGTTCACGGAAAACCCACCTGCCGGGCCGATTCGGTTTGTGCGCCTGCCAGATTATAAATACCAGGCAAAATATTTGGCCCAGAACATTGTCGTGTCCGAAAATTTTTCGGAAATTGCCGTGCTGTACCGGAACAATATGTCTTCGATTGCCCTGATCAATGAATTTGACCGGGAAGGGATTCCGTTTTATCTCAAAGATACCGACAATCGCTTTTTCTCCCACTGGGTCGTCCAGGATATTTTGAATGTGATGCGGCTTACGTTTACCGATAAACGGGCGGATATCCTCGCGCAGGTCCATTCGAAATTGGACGGTTATATTACGAAACAACAGATGGAAGCGGTAAAGGGGATCCGTAATAACCAGTCTGTTTTTGACAATTTGGTGCGTTATGCAAATTTGAAGGATTACCAGGTCCAAAAAGTGCGTAAAGTAAAGGAGACACTTCGGGAAATGCGGGGCATGCCGCCGCTGGATGCGATTCATGTCATCCGCGGCAGGCTCGGCTATGAAAAAGCACTCGAAAACATGTGCAAGAAATTCGGATTCCGGAAAGAGTATTTGATCGGCGTTTTAAATACGCTCGAAGACATTGCGGATACACTTGTGACAATGGAAGAGTTTGCTGCAAGGCTGAAGCATTTGGCGCACATTTTAAAAACGGCGAAAGGGAACAAAGGCCGGCATGCTGTGACGCTTTCGACGTTCCACAGTTCAAAAGGTTTGGAGTTTGAAAAGGTGTATATGATTGATCTCGTGGATGGGATCATTCCCGGGGACGATGAAAAAGAAAATGATTTACTGATGGAAGAATCGGTCCGTCTTTTTTATGTGGCAATGACGCGCGCGAAAAAGTCGCTGGAAATGGTCAGCTATGAAAAACGCAACGGAAGCCGGACAATGGACTCGCCGTTTGTGGCAGCAGTGAAGGGAATTGTCAACAATGTTGAAAAGGCGGAAAAAACGAAACCAGACATAGAAGTTGTCCGGATCGGCAAAAAGACGGTCTCCATCCCGCAGAACCCGAATGCCATTAAGGATGCATCCGCTTTTGTGGCCGGTAAAAAAATCCGGCACCGTGTGTTTGACCATGGTGAAATTGTAGATATCGATGGCGACACCCTTGCCATCCGGTTTGAAAAACGGATGGTGAAACTGTCTGCTCTCACCTGCATCGAAAAGGGGCTGCTCGAGGAAGCCGATTCGTAATCGTGTGAGGAAAAACGGAAGCGAATATAAAAAATGCCGGGAGATTCCCGGCATTTTTTATACCCCTGACCGCCGTGACAGAGGGAAGGGATTCAGCGATCACGTCCTGTGCCCCTTTTCACTGAATGGGAACGCCCCAGGCCATTTGGATGATTGTAACAAAGGCCCCATCCGGTTGGTGCCACGAGGCCCCGTGCAAATGGGAGCAGAGCCTCCTTGCTGTTTGACAGAATTTCCGATATTACTGCTCGCGGATGCTGTTTTCCTGCAGTTTTCTTTTTTTCCTCCAAATCAGCAGCTGTTCTGTCAAAATGCCGACCACAGATCCAAGGATTAAGCCGTTGTTTAAAAAAGTAGCGATCATCATTGGCAAATGTTCGGTCGCATGAGCCGGCAAAAACATCGCCCCGATTCCGACCAGGAAGGAGATGCCTGCTGTTGTGTGGGCAATCTCTTTGTCCGGGCTTTTTTCAAGATCATTTAAGGCAAGGCCAACCAATTGTGTGAAGACCACAAAGGTAACGGCATAACCAACCGGCGCGGGAATCGCAGACATGATATGCACGAGCGGTGGCAGCAGAGCAATGATGGAAACGAAACAAGCACCATACAAAAATGGTTTCAGCACTTTTATACCGGTTTGTGCAACATAGCCTGCCGCTGCTGCAATCGGAACCGCACCGACAGCGGAAAAGATGCCGGCAAGCAGCTGGTTGATGCCGGATATGAACAGACTGCTCCGCACCCGCTCTTGGCGGACTCCCGTCACATTTCCCATGACGCGCACAGACGTAATCATATTCGCAGTTAACAAAAGCCCGATGAATACACCGGTTGTGACGGCACCGGAATCAAAACGCGGTTTTCCAAAATCAAACACAGCGGGAAGAGAGAACCAGCTTTCCCCAAATGTAATAGCCGGTGCTTCACCGAAAAGCGCGAACAAAATCCAGCCACAAATCAAGCCGAGCATGATCGAATATTGCTTGACCCACGGTTTCTTTACATGGCCAAAATAGAATGTAAGCAATACGGTGACAAGGCTCAAAACGGCAACAAGCGGCCGGACTTCCTGATGGGCACCCGTAATGCCGAGCATCCCTTTCATAAAAGAGCCGCTCAACTGCAGCACCAAAAGCAGCAAATAGATAAATGTTACTACCGGCGTAAACAGTTTATTTAATTGGTCCACAAAGCCGGTAAAAGCGAGTAGAAAGAAAAAGATGCCGGTTACAATCAGTGCGCCTGCCAAATATTGCAGAGATTCAGTGCTTGAACTGTACAAGCTGCCGACAAGCCCTGCATAAATGGCAAACACGCTCCACCACAGCCCGGCCGGCCCTTCATTGATCGGCATTCTGTGGCCGAAAATGCCTTGCAAAAGTCCGCCGATCCCGAGCACAAAAAGCGTCCGCTGCACAAACAGGGCAGTCTCACCCGCACTGAAATGGAAAGCATCCGCAATCGCAATCGGGGCCGCGATCGACCCGGCGATCATAAATGCCATCCACTGCAGCGACGAAATCAATGTTTTCATAGACACACCGTTCTTTCCGTTCAAAAAATGGAAAATACCAGTAAATATAATTATAGCAAAACAGGTTTTACATTTTAAACATAAAACACTTCGCCGACGGGGGAGGGATAGCGGGCATGGCGGACAGCGGCATAAACAGGGGTTGCAAACCGGACGGGGCGCGGGTTAAGCCATGTTTTTTGCCTCTATTTAAATGATATATATGTGGCAGGGGCTAAGCTATGTTTGGATCCGCAAAAAATTTCTGATCGATCTTCATGCAGAACGCTTTTTGTATGAACTTGTCACTAAAAGAGTTTGCGGCTGCCTTCACTTAGGCGTGCTATCTCGAAAAAAGTTATGATGGATAATTTTTGCTGGTGCTGTGTGGTAGCGACATGGCCGGTTATGTTAAGGAATCGAGCAAAAAAGGTGTTGTTCCTTAACATAGAGGCCGTCTATGTTGAGGAAGCGAGGTCAAAAGGCGTTGTTCCTTAACATAGAGCCCGTCTACGTAAAGGAAGCGAGCGAAAAAGGTGCTGTTTCTTAACATAGAGCCCGTCTACGTAAAGGAAGCAAGCAAAAAAGACGTTGTTTCTTAACATAGAGTGCGTCTACATTAAGGAAGCGAGGTAAAAAGACATTGTTCCTTAACATAGAGGCCGTCTACGTTAAGAAAGTTCGGTAAAAAGATGTTGTTTCTTAACATAGAGGTCGTCTACGTAAAGGAAGCGCGGTAAAAAGACGTTGTTTCTTAACATAGAGCGCCTCTACATTAAGGAAGCGAGCAAAAAAGGCACTGTTCCTTCAAATAGAAGCGTCTATGTTCATTCTTTGCCAAAATTTGTTTGGGTAAAAACAATCCGGGCAATGGATCCCTTGCCCGAAAACATTCCTTATTCTGTGACGCTTACGCTGGCGCTGGCAACTGCCCGTTTGTGTCTTCTGATTGTATAGAAAATGAGGATGGCCCATATTGCCGCAATGGCTGTATAGGTAACGCCGTACCAGCCGCTACCGGCGCCCGCCATTTTTAATAAAGTTTGCACGTTGCTGAACACAATCATGCCGCTGACAATGACAGCCAGCAAATGAGCCGGCAGGATTTTAACCAGATAGGCTGCAATCGGCGCGGCGATCAGGCCGCCAAGCATGAGGGCGATCGTCCAAATCCAGTTAATTTGCATAGCGCCGAGGGATAAGAGGAAACCGATGCTTGATGCCAAGGATACAGCAAATTCACTAGTATCCACCGAGCCGATCACTTTCCGCGGTTCGATGTCATTTCTGGACAGCAAAGCCGGTGTGGCGATAGGGCCCCAGCCGCCGCCCCCCGTTGCATCAAAAAATCCTGCGACAAAGCCAAGTGGGATAAAAAATATGTTTGACCTGGTTTGCTTTTTGACTTTCGACGCCCCGCGCGTATTGAACAGAAACCGGGTAAGAATATAGAGGCCAAGGGCGATCAGAAAAATAGAAATGTACGGTTTTAATGTGCTTGCAGGAAGATGGCTAAGCACGGTTGCCCCGAGAAAGGCGCCGACAGCTCCAGGTACAACCAGTTTCCAAATGATCCCTTTATCGACATTCCCAAATTTCATATGTGAAACTCCGGAAGCCGCCGTTGTAAAAACTTCCGCCAAATGCACAGAAGCTGACGCGACAGCCGGCGCAATCCCGAAAGCTAGCAAAAGTGAGGTTGAAGTCACCCCGTAACCCATTCCAAGAGATCCATCCACCAATTGCGCGGCAAGGCCGACAAGTGCTAAGACAATTAATTTTTGCATGTTCATGTTCCCCGCTTTCTTCATCCATAAATTTGATTCATCCTGATGTAGAGGAATTATACGCATCAGGGCCTATCCTGGTTCAAACGGCCGGCCTTGCAGAAATAAAAAATCTTTCCGCCATTTTTACGGAAAGACAGCGAGTAAAGGATAAGCGCTTATCTTCCAAAATGGTACCCATTTTGCTGGAATTGGCACCTTGCTGCTCGCTGCAGGTTGCCGGACTTCATAGGGCCAGATCCCTCCGTCGCTCTTGATAAGTTATTTGTTGTTTAAAATTTTATCAGAAAATAAATGGAAGTCAATATAATTATTTCAAGTTTTTTTATCGGATTTATACGAATGGGGGGATAAAGAAAAAAACTTCCCATCAGATCACGCTCTGTCGGGAGTTTTTTTCTTTACGCTGGATTGGTTTTAAAAAGCAGGTCATCAGGATCAGGCGGGGCATCATGGCCGCTTTCATTTGCTTCACAAAACGAAAAAGAGTCCAAACGGGTTAGCAGGCCGTCCCATTCTGGCAGTTTGTACGAGCTGCACACCCGTGCCTGCCCCCTTCCCGCCCAGAAAACGGTTTAATCAACCCCGCTTGTTTGTGCCCGCTTATCGCACAGTTGATTTCTGTCCTTTCCCTGCCTAAGGGAACCGGTTTTATCAACACAGCCGGCTGGAGCCTATTCCTTTGCTTTAATTCTCAGTGACAAGACGACGAGCACGATTAAAATAGCGAGGCAGACGCTTGTTCCAATCGGGTTGCCTCCGCCCAGCAAAAAGGACAGGAAAATGCCTGCCAGTGCAAGCAGCGCAATCCAGACCATGAAAGGATACCCTTTTACACGGAAGGAAGGCAATTTTGCATACGACTTCCGGAGTCGCAGTTCGGCTGCACAGATGGCGATCCAAACAAGGACGACGGTAAATCCCGGAATGGTCATCAAATAGCTGATGACCTCATCCGGCGTAAGATAGGCCAGAATCACGCCGGCTAAAATAAACAGCGAGGTCAGCAAAATACTGATCAGCGGGACGCCTTTCCGGGAAATTTTTAAAAAGGCGCGTGGCGCTTCTCCGGACTGCGCCATGTTAAACAGTGTGCGCGAAGTGGCATAAATGCCGGAATTGGCGGCAGAAAGAACGGCCGTCAAGAGCACAAAATTCATCACATGGGCGGCAGCGGGGATCCCTGTGCGGCTGAATACCTGTACAAACGGGCTTTCCACGGAAGAAACCTGGTTCCATGGGATAATGCCGCAAATGACCAGGATTGGCAAAATATAAAAAAGCATGACGCGGACAACGGTCTGTTTAATGACACGCGGCAACACTTTCTCGCTGTCTTTTGTTTCCGAAACGGTAACACCGATCAGTTCCGCGCCGCCGTATGAAAACATAACGATCAGAAAAGCGCTGAACGTACCGTGAAGCCCGTTCGGGAAAAAACCGCCGTGCGCGGTATAGTTAGACACCGTGGAAGATGTCCCGGGGAATAAACCGAATAAAATCAGAGCACCAAGCAGGATAAAAACGATCAACGTGATGATTTTAATGCCGGCAATCCAAAATTCAAATTCGCCGTAGTACTTCACTTCAATTAAATTGATGCCGACCACGAAAGCAGCACAGAGCAAACTGAGTAGCCATAGTGGCGCTTGGGGAACCCAGAATTGCAGGAAGCTCCCGGCTGCAAGCAGTTCCACAACTGTAACAATGACCCAGTTGATCCAGTACAGCCAGCCAATAATGAAAGAAACCCGGCTGCCGAACGCTTTGTGGATCAGATTTTGGACGTTGAGGCCGGGGTGGACGAGTGCCATTTCCCCAAGTGCTGACATGACAATGAATAAAAGTGCGCCGCCGATCAGGTAAGAAACGGCAACACTCGGGCCGGCAAGGCTGACGGTATCGGAGCTGCCTTTAAAAATGCCGGTTCCGATCATCCCGGCCAATGCGATGAACTGGACATGCCTTGGTGATAAGCCTTTTTGCAAATGATGTTGGTTTTTCTCCATTTCTATCAATCTCACTTTTCTGTTTTAGATAAACGCTTTTCAGTGCTAAAGCATTTATTCTATTTTAGCAGAAAAAAAGGAATATTGATATACAAAAAAATGGAATCGCCGGATGACAGATGTACCCGCATTTCACCAAAGCAAAATGTAAAAAAACGACGGGGCACCACTCATCGTAGCAACTCGCCGTTCTGTTTAATATGTGTCCCGGGATGGTTGCCGAAGCGCTGAATATCCATATTTAGCATGTCGTTCTGTTTAATTTTTGCTCCGGGATGGGCCGGAAGCAGAGGAAAATGCGCAGACGTGCCCTCTTTTCTGCTTACTTTTTATCAAACCCTTGGCGTTCTACAAATTCCTTCATAAAAACGCGCGATGGTTCTTTGAAAAATTGTGCCATTTGGCCTGTCCAGGTATCGTTCCTTTTTCCGTTTGTGCGTTTTGTATAATATTGCGAAACCGTTTCATTGTATTCCTTCAGATCGCGCAAAAGACGTTCATCAGCCGGATATTCATCTTCGAAATAAACATGCTCAGCCGCCATGCGTGGTTTTTTCGCAGACGGATCGGCCGGATAGCCGATTGTCATTGCAAATAGCGGAAGGACATATTGCGGGATTTTCAAAAGTTCGGCCACTTCTGGCAGCCTGTTGCGCAAGCCACCGACATAACAAATGCCAAGCCCCATCGATTCCGCAGCGAGCGCGGCATTTTGCGCAGCCAGTGCCGTGTCGATGAGCGCGACCATAAATTTTTCCGTTGTCTCAAGTGTATCTTGCGCCTCTACGCCTTCCATTTGTGCCGCAAGTTCATGTTTATGGAGATCGGCACAGAAAATGAGCAGATGGCCGCATGTTCCGACATGTCGGTTCCCGGTCAGTTCTGCTAATCTTTGCTTCCGCCCGGGATCCTGAATGCCAAGAATCGTATAGGCCTGGACGAAATGAGAAGTGGCGGCTGCCTGCGCGGATTCCACAATCAGGCGGATTTGTTCATCGGATAGCGGCCGGTCTTCATAATGGCGGATCGACCGGTGATTGAGAATCGTTTCAATGATGGTATTCATTCCTTTACACTCCTGTCTTTGGTGAGTCCACTGTATGTTCAAATATAGCACAGAAAAAAACGGCCGGCATGAAAGGTGCTTGTTGTCCAGCATGGCCACGATGATCTGCCAAAAAATATTTTGATTAAGGCTAAATTAACCTATTTTCGCTTCGGTATACCCAAATTGAACTTCGAGTATGTTCATGCGAGGGGCGGAAGAACATTTTACCCTTCTCCATTATTTATATATCCGCCTTTATGATGCCGGGAGCAGAAGCTAGTGAAGGCGTTCGATTTCATTTTGCACAAACGTAACTCTCTCATGCTGCTATATCGCGCCGGCCGATCCTTCCGAAGTTCCGGAATTTCCGTCCGATGAAAAGAAAAACACTGCAACCCTGATCCGGAGGGCTGCAGTGTTTTTTGCTATTCGAAATTAAGCTGATAGTCTTCTGATTTGATCATCTTTAATTTTTTTGAAAAAACATAAATGAATCCGACATTTAAGATAAACGGCAGCACAAAGAAAGTGCTCAGCATAATGGCAATATTTTTCGCAGTCCAGCCGCCTTCAGCAAGATGCATGAAATTGAGCGGGCCGACTAAGCCCGACAACCCGAATCCTGCACTGTAAGGCGTGCCCTGAATATGAAAGACGCCGGCAAGCGCACCGAGAACGGCAGCAGTGATGAGCATCGGGAAAGCAATTTTCGGTTTCATAAAGAAGTTTCGCATCTGAATTTTCGGCGAGCCAAGTACATGGGCAAGGGCGGTACCGAGCGAGTTGGCTTTATAGCTGGCGATGGCAAGCCCGACCCCGGCGGCACAAATGCCAAGATTTGCCGCCCCTGAACTGACACCTGAAAGCATAATAACGGTTGCTACGCCGACTGTTGAAATCGGCGATAAAATAATCAGGCAAAAAATGACGGCAATAATGGCGCCCATTACGACAGGCTGCATGCTTGTCACATGTGCCACCCCGACGCCGACCAGCCCGGTAGCCGCTTTAATAAATGGCAAAATTGCAAGTCCGATCATGCCCGGTATTAAAATACTCAATGTCGGGACCAGGAGGATGGAATAAGCCTTTAACCTTGTTCCGACCCACTTGACGAATAAAACCGCCAATGCCGCTGTAATCCCTGTATTGATGACAATCCCGATCCCGTTTAAAGCAAATGCGCCGGCAGCCGTTTTCTGGATCGCGCCGCTCCCAACCATTGCGGCAATGCCGACACTTGCAATTTGGATCGGTGTCAATTGAAAGGTAATGCCGACCATAACGCCAATCAATACAGGGAGCATGCTCATGATGATAACGGTTGCATCCACAACATGCTGCAAATAAGGCGCATGCGGGATAATCAGTTTCAATATCTCCCCGAGTAAGGCGTTTGGGATCAGAGAAACGACAATGCCTATGCTCATTCCGTTTAACAGTTTGCTAAAGAAATCTTTCATTATTGGAAGCCCCCATTTTGTTTTGACCTCGCTGCTGACGCTGCCGGATAAGCGCCGATGCTTGTCTGTTTGCGTATGATTATATAAAACATTCAGATTATAGTCAACAAAAATTTTTAATACTTTACCGCGTGTGTGCACATATGCATAAAAGTACTAAAAAGCATATAAAATGAACTTAAGTTTTTCGTGCCAAAATCAATTACGATCAGGATAGACATTGCTTTTGGCAACACATAAAGAAGTAATAATGTTTAGTTCAGCTTATATATAGGGCTTGCTAAATAAGCAAAATTCCTAGATTTGGTAGGAATGCTGACAGCTTTGGCAAAAATTTAATACAAAGGGTTTTATAAAAAATCCAGGGAAAAGCTTGCACTTGAAAGCTGATTCAATGAATAGAGAAGACAGAATCGCATTTTCGAAGATGGCTTCTTCTATATTTTTAGACAGATCTTGCTGACAAACTCAGAATCGGAATCGGGGGTTCAGCAAGCCCTAACATGACGCCCTCTATGTGAAGGAAGGCCTTCATTTTTTCGCGCTTCCTTAACGTAGACGGGCTCTATGTAAAGAAAGGGCTTCGTTTTTGCATGCTTCCTTAACATAGAAGGGCTCTATGTGAAGGAAGGCCGTCATTTTTGCACGCTTCCTTAACGTAGACGGGCTCTATGTGAAGAAAGGCCTTCGTTTTTCCGCGCTTCCTTAACGTAGACGAACTTTATGTGAAGGAAGGCCGTCATTTTTGCACGCTTCCTTAACGTAGACGGGCTCTATGTGAAGAAAGGCCTTCGTTTTT